>NZ_JAJGQG010000015.1:0-120115 GCF_020783795.1 Xanthomonas sp. NCPPB 1067 | reverse complement strand
CACGCAATGCCCGCTGCATTGCGTGAATGCACTTCATTGGTTACAGCAGCCTGGCCAAATCACTTCGCCACTCCTTAATTACAAGATAAATTTGGCGTTCTAGTATAAAAATCAGACACTAACTTTGGCGGCCGTTCGTCAAACTGCCCAGTAACTCTCGCAACTTCTTTCCATGAAACGTGTTGCGCCCCCCAACTATTCTTACGAAGGATCCAGTGCGCATTTCCGGAAAGATTCATCCGCATCTTATCTAGGGGGGCTTCATGCTGGCCGATCTCTTGCACTTTGCCATTGCGCCAGCGCAAGACATTCAGCAGAAAATCGCCTTTACTTCTTCCCATGCAGAAATTATCGCGACTTTTCCCGGCAGTTGTAACGAGATATGCATCGCTGCCAGCGATGTAAAAAGACTTTACTTGCGCTGCTCCTTCGTTCTCCCAGAACACTTGCAACGGGTCATATCTAAATTCTTGATGCCGGGTGACGATTGACGAAGAATTTGGGAAATCAATTGTTCCTTCTGCCTGACGCTCCACCTCTACAAAGTGGCCCTCATCCAACCAGACCTGCTCCTCCCATTTCATCTTTTGCTTGCAGCCAGACATACACGTCATGACCAAGGCCAAACCGACGAGCATCAGCAGTTTCATAAACTCATCTCTCTCTCAAGGATTCCGAGCCATGCACTCGCAAGGGACTCAACAAGTAATCAATCACCCGCCGCTTGCCCGTTTTCACTTCCGCACTCAAGCTCATCCCGGCACTCATCCGCACCTTGACCCCATCGATCTCCAGCGTGCTGCCGTTCAATTTGATACGCGCGGGGAATACCAAACCTAGTTTTTCGTCCTGCGCGGCATCATGGGAGACGCTGGCGACCGTGCCGGTCAGATAGCCGTAGCGGGTGTAGGGGAAGCTGTCTACCTTGACGGTGACCGGCTGGCCCGGGCGCATGAAGCCGATGTCCTTGTTGAGGACGGTGACTTCTACCTCCAGTGCTTCTTCGGCCGGCACTATGACCAGTAACGGCTGTGCAGGCGTGACTACACCGCCTACGGTGTGGACGGCAAGTTGCTGGATGGTGCCGTCAACGGGCGCGTGCAGAGCCATCAGCTTGTCGCGCTGGCCGGTCCTGGCGACGTCCTGGGTCAGCTGGCCGGCTTGTTCGCTGGCTTGGCGTAAGGCATCCAGTGCCTGCTGGCGTGTGTCGGTGACAAGCACGCGCAACTCTTCCTGCGCCGCGCTGATCGCCGAGCGAATCTCCTGCAGGCGATTGCGCTGGGTGGCGAGCTGGCTTTCTGCGGCGATGCGTTCCTGTTCGCGCAGCAGATAGTCGTGGCGGCCGACGTACTTGCCTTCGACCAGGCGGCCGTAATCTTCCGCGCGCACTTTGGAGATGCGTGCGGATTCGGCCAGCGGTGCGATGGCATCCTGGGTGGTCTGCAACTCGGCCTGGCGCTGGGCGATGCTGGCTTCCAGGTTATGTCGGCGCGCCTGGAATGCGTCGAACTGGCTGCTGACCAATTGCTGCTCGTTGGCGACGCGCTCCGCGGGTAGATCCGGTGCGGCGCCCAGCTGCGGTGGCTGCCCGGTGGCGATGGCAGTTGCCAGGGCAGCCTGACGCAGCGCGGCGAGCCGTGCATTGACCAGCGCATCACCGGCCTGAGCAAACTCGGCGCCCGTCGCGGTGGCATCGAGTTCGACCAGCAACTGGCCTTTCTTCACCGCCTGTCCGTCGCGTACCAGGATCCTGCGCACCACCGCGGTTTCTGCGGTCTGTACCACCTTGGTCCGCGAATCGACCACGGTCTTGCCAGGCGCCACGGCGACGATATCGAGCTTGCCCAAGCACGCCCACAGCAGCGCGACACAGAAGAAGCCGATGATGATGCGCATCGTCCAGCGCGCGGTGGGCGAGACAGGCGTTTCGGTCAGTTCGAGATGCGCGGGCAGGAACGCGCGCTCGTCGGCGCTGCGCGCGGGCGGGTCGAGCTGGCGGCGCACCGCCCAGGCCGATTTGAAGATCTTGAAATAGCGGAGATAGAAATCGCGCCATCCCTGTAGCACGTGCTTCATGGTGTCCCCTGTTGCAGTCGATACAAGTGTGCGTACTGGCCTTCCGGGCGGTCGACCAATTCGGCGTGCGAGCCGCTTTCGACGATGCGCCCCTTCTCCACCACGACGATGCGGTTGGCATGCCGCACGGTGGACAGCCGGTGAGCGATGATCAGGACGGTGCGCCCCTTACAGATGGCCCGCATATTGCGCATCACCGCATGTTCCGATTCGTAATCCAGGGCGCTGGTGGCCTCGTCGAGAATCAGGATGCGCGGATCGCCGATCAGTGCGCGCGCGATCGCAATGCGCTGCCGCTGCCCACCGGACAAACCGGTGCCGTGCTCGCCAACCTTGGTGTCGTAGCCCTCTGGCAATTCCAGAATGAAGTCGTGGGCACCTGCCAACTTGGCCGCATGGATCACCCGCTCCAACGGCATGCCGGGATCGGTCACGGCAATGTTCTCGCGGATGCTGCGGTTGAACAGGAAGTTTTCCTGCAAGACCACGCCCAGTTGCCGGCGTAGCCATGCAGGATCGGCCAGCGCCAGATCCTGGCCATCGATCAGCACACGCCCGCGCTCAGGCGTGTAAAGACGCTGCACCAACTTGGTCAAGGTGCTCTTGCCGGAGCCGGAACGGCCGACGATGCCGATGATCTCGCCTGGGCGGATATCCAGCTCGATCCCGTTGAGCACTTCCGGGGCATCGGGGCGATATCGGAACGTGACCCGCTCGAACGTCACCTGCCCGCGGATCGGCGGCAGTGCCAGGCGGCTACCCGGCACCTCGGTGCGGGTATTGAGGATGTCGCCCAGCCGCTCGACCGAGATACCGACCTGCTGGAAGTCCTGCCACAACTGGGCCAAGCGGATGATCGGCGCGGTGACCTGACCCGAGAGCATATTGAAGGCGATCAACTGACCGATCGACAGCTTGCCCTCCATCACCAGCTTGGCGCCCCAGAACAGCACCGCCACGGCGGTGAGCTTCTGCACCAGTTGCACACCCTGCTGGCCAAGCGTGGCGATACGGGTGACGCTGAAACCTGCGCTGACATAGCCGGCCAGCTGGTTGTCCCAGGTGCGGGTCACGCGCGGGTCCACCGCCATCGCCTTGACCGTACCGATGCCGCTAACGGTTTCCACCAGGAACGACTGGTTGTCGGCGCCGCGCGCGAACTTGTCGTTCAAACGCTTGCGCAGCACCGGCGTGATCAACCCCGAGATCGTGGCGTACAGCGGCAACGACAGCACCACGATCAAGGTCAGCCAACCGCTGTACCAGAACATCACCGACAAAAAGACCACGGTAAAGAACAGGTCCAGCACCGAGGTCAACGCCTGTCCGGTCAGGAAGTTGCGGATGTTCTCCAGCTCGCGGACGCGCGCGATGGTGTCGCCGACCCGCCGCGATTCGAAATACGCCAGCGGCAGCGACAACACATGCCGGAACAGACGCGCACCCAGCTCCACGTCGATCTTGCTGGTGGTGTGGGCGAAGACGTAGGTACGCAGTCCGGACAGCAACACGTCGAACACCGCCATCGAGACCAGCCCGATCGCGATCACGTCCAGCGTGGTCAGGCCGTTGTGCACCAGTACCTTGTCCATCACCACCTGGTAGAACAGCGGGGTGATCAGCGCGAACAGCTGGATGAAGAACGAGACGATGAACACCTCGAGCATCAGCTTGCGGTACTTGACCACCGCAGGAATGAACCAGCTGAAGTCGAATTTGGCCAGGTCGCCCAGCACCGAAGCCCGCGAGGCCACCTGCAGCAACCGCCCCTGGTAACGTGCCTCGAACTCGGCCAGCGAAATTGAACGTGGCCGCTTTTCGACCAGATCGTGGATCAGGATCTGGTCCGTGCCGACCTTGGCGACGATAAAGGCGTCCCCTCCTGGCAGGAGGGCCAGGGCCGGTAACGCAGCCATGCCGATGCGCGCGGCCGGCTGGGCCACGACCTTGGCTTTCAGCCCCAACTGCTTGGCAGCCAGCAGCAGCGTGGTTTCGTCGAACGGCTCGCCCCCGCGGCCAAAGCCGTGTGCCAGCTGCGTCGCATCAGCTGCAATCCCGTGAAACTGCGCAAGAAGGACGAGCCCCTGCAACCCCAAATCCGGTCGGTCTTGCACCGACGAGCCGCCCTCGACCAACGAGAGCGACGCACTTCCCCCTGACATATGCATTCCTTGCTGTAGAGCCCAAGACGGGCTCAAGTGATGGACTAGGGTCTGAAACTGTTAAGAAACTGTCAATCAGACAATCCCGCGACCTCGATCAATTTTCTCAATCGAGCGTCTCCCAGGCTGAGACACGGACAGTCGATCCTGGGCACAGGTGGCCGAGGCTGGTTCTCTCCGAATGTGCGATGACGCCTGCAGGCCCCTTGACACCGTTGCCGATGCAAGCATGTCCGGCTGCCACATTTCCGTTACCATGCCAAGCCTCACGCCTACAACCGGCCCGCCGTATGTCCACTGCCCCGCAAAAGCCGCTCGCCATCCGCGAGCGTCTGTCCGAAGTCCGCTACGAGATCCGGGGCGAACTGGCGCGGCGAGCGCGGGAGCTGGAGGCGCAGGGCCGCAAGCTGATCAAGCTCAATATCGGTAACCCCGGTGCGTTCGGGTTCCGTGCGCCGGAGCACCTGCAGCGCGCGATCGCCGACGACATGGGCCGCACCGATCCCTACACCCATCAGCAGGGCCTGCCGGAAGCGCGCGAGGCCATCGCCACGGCCTACTCGCGGCGCCAGCATCCGGACGCACACCCGGACCGCATCTTCCTGGGCAACGGCGTCAGCGAGCTGATCGATCTGTCGCTGCGCGCCCTGCTCAATCCAGGCGACGAAGTGCTGGTGCCCTCGCCCGACTACCCACTGTGGTCGGCGGCCACCATCCTCAACGACGGCCGCCCGGTGTACTACCGCTGCGCGCCGGAGAACGGCTTCCAGCCGGACCCGGTGGAGATCGAGACGCTGGTGTCCTCGCGCACCCGCGCCATCGTGCTGATCAACCCGAACAACCCTAGTGGTGCGAGTTACTCGCGCGAGCTGCTGGAGCGCATCGTGGCGATCGCGGTCAAGCACAATCTGCTGCTGATGGTCGACGAGATTTACGACCAGGTGCTATACGACGGCGCGGCCTTCGTGCCGGTAGCACCACTGGCAGGCGCACACCCCTGCATCACCTTCAGCGGGTTGAGCAAGGTGCACCGTGCCTGCGGCTGGCGCGTGGGCTGGGCGCTGCTGTCCGGCGAACAGGTGCGCATCAACGACCTGCGCAACGCGATGGACCTGCTCGGCGCGTTGCGCCTGTGCGCCAATGTGCCCGGCCAGTACGCCATCGATGCGGCGGTCAATGGCCCGGATACCATTTCGGCGCTGTGCGCGCCGGGCGGCCGCCTGTACGAAACCCGCCGCGCGGTGATCGAGGCCTGTGCGGCCAGCGAGCATCTGCAGTTGGTCGCTCCGGCCGGCGCGTTGTACGCGTTCCCGGCGGTAGTGGGTGCGGCGGCACGCAATTTCGACGACCACGCATTCGCGTTGGACCTGATGAACGAGGAAGGCGTGCTGGTGGTGCCCGGCTCCAGTTTCAACGTGCCGTATCGCCACCACTTCCGCGTCACGCTGATGCCGGAGGCCAGCGTGATGCGCGACGTGTTCGCGCGGATCGACCGTGCCCTGGCGCGGCGCGCCGAGGCGGCAACCAAGGTCGTGCCGCTGAAACCGCGCAGCGTGGCCTGATGGCCGCGTTTGGCGTGCCGCAGCGCTATCTGGCGCTGGGCGACTCGTACACGATTGGCGAAGGCCTCGCTCCCGCGCAAGGATGGCCGGCGCAGCTGGCCGATGGACTGCGTGCACACGGCTGGGCCGTGCAGACCCCGCAACTCATCGCCACCACCGGCTGGACGACCGACGAATTGCAGGCAGGAATCGACGCGGCCGCACCGCAGGGCCCATTCGATCTGGTGAGCCTGCTGATCGGCGTCAACAACCAGTACCGCGAGCGCTCGCTGGACGAGTACCGCAGCCAGTTCGATGCGCTGTTGCAGCGCGCGATCGAACTTGCCGGCGGGCATGCTGCACGTGTGCTGGTGCTGTCCATTCCGGATTGGGGGCTGACGCCGTTCGCACGCGCGCAAGGCCGCGACGCCGGCCTGATTGCGGCGCAGATCGACGCATTCAACGATGTGGCGGCGGAGCGCTGTGCCGAGCGCGCAATCCGCTTCGTCGATATCACGCCCACCAGCCGCGATGGCGGCGATGCGGCCGAGATGCTGGTCGACGACGGCCTGCATCCCTCCGGCGCAATGTACGCACGCTGGGCAGCGGTGGCGCTGCCAGCGGCGCGCGATGCGCTGGGAGCGACAGGATCGGCGGACACCATCGCCTGATGGCGAACACGGGCAGGCTGTCTCTCTGCGCGATGTCGCGAGCCTGCTGCTCGCCTTCCCACCAATGCCGCGTGCACTGCCCGATACCGATGCCGTCCACCGTGTAAAACAAGGCGCAATGCACCGGCTCGCCTGCCGCGGCCGGGTGCACATGTCTGCTTTGCAGCGCCCGTTTCCGAGGTGCACATCCGCGAGAACGCAAGACGCTGCACGCGGCCCTGTATCGCGAAATCGTCGAGCCCGCCCTACCGCAATCCGGTCACCAGGCCCAAAGAGCGGCCAACAGAACTGCTGCGCAGCCGCCAGGCGGGCGCGGCCGGTGCTCGGAATCCTCATGTACCACACGTACACTCCGGTTCCTCCGCGCCGTCCACACCCACCTGACGACCGCTCGCTACGTTCTGTTAGCCGCTCTATGCTACCCGCGCAGCACGCCTGATTGCCAAGGAACGACATTGCACAACACCGCCACCCAACCGATGAGCCGCGCCCAGGCACTGGCGATCGCCCGCGCTTTCCTGCCCAGGCATCCGCTGGGCAACCGTTACGATTACTACTACACCCAGGCCAAGCTGCGTACCGACCCGTTGTATCCGGGCGTGCTGGCGCAGTTGCGCAGCACCAGCGCGCCGGTGCTGGACCTGGGCTGCGGCTTGGGCCTTCTCGCGCATGCCCTGCGCGCCGATGGCCAGGCACTGGCGTATCACGGCGTGGACGTGGACGCCTCCAAGATCGCCCGCGCGCAACGCATCGCGCAGCGTTCGGCGCTGGGCAACACCAGATTCGAAGTGGTCGACCTGAGTCTGGCCTGGCCGCAGCACCGCGGCAGCGTCACCATCCTGGACGTACTGCAATACCTGCAATCGGACATGCAGGCAGGCCTGTTGCGCAGCGTGGCGCAGATGCTGACGCCAGGCGCGAAACTGGTGATCCGCAGCGCGCTGGGCGACGACAGCGGGCGTGGCCGCACCAGCCGCGTCACCGACGTGCTGGCGCATCTGAGCGGCTGGATGCAACGCATGCCGCGCAGCTATCCCACCCGCGACAGCCTGCAGAGGCATCTGGACGCCGCCGGCCTGCGCGCGACGTTTTCGCCGCTGTACGGTAGCACGCCGTTCAACAACTGGCTGATCGTGGCCGAGCCACGCTGATCGTTCGCAGCGGCATCGGTATCGTCCGACGCCGCTGCCGATCCGCCAAGCCTTACCTTCGAGGCAGCGCACGCGGGCGATGCATTGCCCGCGCACGCCATCACCGCCGTGGTTACGCTTTACGCCACTCCCGCCGGCCCTGGCCTTTGGGCGATTGCGCCGTGGCAGGGCGCACTTGGCCACGACGCCGCCGAAGACAGCATCAGGCCACATCATCGCCTCGCCTTGCGCACCTGGCTCAATCCGGACGCCGCCCCACCAGCCCGCGCGCGCGCATCGCCTCCAGCACCCCGCGCAGGATGGCGAGGTTATGCCCATGTGCGGCGCCCTCGTGCAACAACACGATGGCGCCAGGGCGCAGGTCACGCACGATGCGCGCCACGGTGGCATCCGGTTCGCAGCGCACGCCGTCGAACCCGCGCGCGCTCCATGCCACCCGGGTCAGCCCGTACGCACGCAGTGGCGATGCCACGAAGGGGTTGGTCATGCCCACCACCGAGCGGTACAACCGCGGCGCCTGCCCGGTGATGGTGGCCAGGGTGCGCTGCGCCAGGCCGATTTCCTGCGCCATGCGGCGCGGTCCCAGCGCCCAGAACCAGGCCTGCGGATGGGTCTGGCTGTGATTGCCGATGCCATGCCCGCGCCGCACCATCTCGCGCACCAGTTCCGGCCGCTGCGCAGCACGGGCACCGACCACGAAGAAGGTCGCCTTGGCATCGTAGGCGTCCAGCAGTTCAAGGATGGCCGGGGTATCCTCGGAGGGGCCATCGTCGATGGTCAGCCACACCTGCGGCGCATGGCCGGGCAACTGCGCCAGCACCGGCGCGTACAGCCGCGCACGCGGCAGGAACACCGGCACCACGAACAGGGCGTGCGACAGCAGCAGTGCGGGCAGGCCCCACGCCCACCCCAGCTGCCACCACAGCGCGGCCACCACCGCTTGCGAAAGCGCGAACAGGCCGACCCAGCGGTACGGGTGCGAGGGGGTGCGATACAGCGTTTCCGGCGTGGTCATGCCGCATGATGCCATGCGGCGTAGAATGGCTGGTCTCCACGACCCGACCGAAGCGCTGCCATGTCCCTCGATCCCGCCCTGCGTTCCCGTATCGATACGCTGCTGCAATCCAGCCGCGTGGTGCTCTTCATGAAAGGCCAGCCAGGCATGCCGCAATGCGGTTTCTCGGCCAAGGCGGTCGGCGTGCTGGACGGGCTGGGCATCGACTACGCGCACGTCAACGTCCTGGCCGACCAGGAGATTCGCGAAGGCATCAAGGCCTACGGCGACTGGCCGACCATTCCGCAGCTGTATGTGGATGGCGAGTTGATCGGCGGCAGCGACATCATCGTGCAGATGGCCGACAGCGGCGAGCTGAGCAGCATGCTCGGCCTGCAGGCGCCTGACCGCAGCCCGCCGAAGATCACCATCACCCCGGCCGCGGTGGAAATGCTCAAGGGCGCGCTGGCCGATGCGCCGGATGCAGCGCTGACGCTGGCCATCGATGCCAATTTCCAGCCGAACTTCCAGCTGGCGCCGACCAACCCGAATGCGATCGCCGCCGAATCCAACGGGCTGCGCGTGCAGTTCGACCTGGCCAGCGCGCGCCGCGCCGACGGCATCACCATCGACTGGGTGGACGATATCCGCGGCCGCGGCCTGGCCATCGACAACCCGAATGCGCCCAAGCCGGTGCAGGAGCTGTCGGTGCGCGATGCCGACGACCGCCTCAAGGCCGGCAGCCTGACCCTGGTGGACGTGCGCCCGGCCGACGAGCGCGCGCTGGCCACGGTGGCCGCGCCGTTCCGCACCCTGGATGCGCACGAGCGCGCGGCCATCGAGCAGTTGCCCAAGGACACCGCGCTGGCCTTCCTGTGCCACCGCGGTGGGCGTAGTCTGCAGGCGGCCGAGCATTTCCGCGGCCTGGGTTTCCGCAACGTCTACAACGTCACCGGCGGCATCGATGCATGGTCGGACGAGGTGGACAGCGGCGTGGCGAAGTACTGATTCCACACAGACGCCGCGCTTGGCGCGGCGCCTCGCAAAGCGAAACGGACGCTCCCTGCAGCGTCCGTTTTTCTTCATGGGTCACTGCACCAGATTGCCTGCCGTGCAGATAAGGTTCGCCTGGCCAGCGGCCAGCGGCCAGCGGCCAGCGGCCAGCGGCCAGCGAAGCATAGTCCGGCGGGTGCAGCGCCGTTGCAGGGCCGCTGGCCGCATCGTTCACCCGGCGAATCCGCCGGCATCCAGAAACTGCTGTTCCTCGGCGGTGGTGGTGCGTCCCAGCACCGCGTTGCGATGCGGGAACCGACCGAAGCGCTGGATGATCTGCTGGTGCTCCAGCGCCCATCGCGTGGTTTCCGCATCGTCCAATGCCCCGATCAGTTGCACGGCGCGCGCCTGCTCCTGCAGATCCTCGGCATGCTCGAACGGCAGATAGAAGAACAGGCGCAGTTGCGCCGACACCTGCCGATCGAATCCGCGCGCCAGGGCCTGTTTGGCGCACTGCAGCGCCAGGCCATCGGTGGCGTACGCATGCGCGCTGCTGCGGAAGGCATTGCGCGGAAACTGGTCGAGCAGGATCAGCAAGGCCAGCGCATCCTCGGCGCGCTCCATCCAGTGCGCGTACTCGCCGCGTGCCGCAGCGAAATGCTGCTCGCTGAAATGCTGGCGGAAATTCGCATCGAACGCATCGTTATGCGTGAACCAGCGCGCCGAGCCGGCCAGTTCCCAGAAAGCCAGTACCACATCGGCCTGCTTGTTGCGTTCTGACTTGGCGATCATCGACGTTATCCTTGGCGAATACGGCATAGCATGCACCGCCATGGGTGATGGAACCAGCATGGCACACCTTTCGCACTTGGCAATCTGGGCGCAGGCGGCTAGGTTTGCGGCCTACGTTTTCGTGTCACCGGGGAAATCCATGCGTTCCATTCTGTTCGCCGCGCTTGGCGCGGCGTTGGCGTGCGGGTCCGCGTCTGCGGCATCGCGCTTCGTGCAAGACCCCTACCCCAGCACCTACCGTGCGCTCGCGTCCGGTCCGGTGCTGATCCAGCACGCCACCGTGCTGACCGGCACCGGGCAACGCCTGGACGATGCCGACGTGCTGCTGCGCGACGGCAAGGTGGCCGCAGTGGGCCGCGCACTCGAAGCGCCCGCCGATGCGCGCCGTGTCGACGGCACCGGCAAGTGGGTGACGCCGGGCATCATCGACGTGCATTCGCACCTGGGCGTGTATCCCAGCCCCGGCGTCAGCGCGCACAGCGACGGCAACGAGATGACCGCCCCGGTGACGCCCAACGTGTGGGCCGAACATTCGATCTGGCCGCAGGATCCGGGCTTCGGCACCGCGCTGGCCGGCGGCATCACCTCGCTGCAGATCCTGCCCGGCTCGGCCAACCTGATCGGCGGGCGCGGGGTCACGCTCAAGAACGTGGCGTCCACCACCTACCAGGGCATGAAGTTCCCGGGCGCGCCCTGGGGCCTGAAGATGGCCTGCGGCGAGAATCCCAAGCGCGTCTACGGCGAGAAGGGCGGCCCCGGTACCCGCATGGGCAACGTGGCCGGCTACCGCGCCGCCTTCATCGACGCGGCCGAGTACCTGCAGAAGAACGCACCGAAAAAGCAGACCGAAAAAAAACGCCGTTGGTGGAGCCGCGGCGGCGACAACGACAGCAGCGGCGATGCCGGCGGCAAGCGCGATCTGAAGCTGGATACGCTTGCTGGCGCCATCAACGGCGATATCCGCGTGCACATCCACTGCTACCGCGCCGACGAGATGGCCACGATGCTGGACCTGTCCAAGGAATTCGGCTTCCACATCGCCGCCTTCCATCATGGCGTGGAGGCCTACAAACTGGCCGACCGGCTGGCGCAGGAGAACGTCTGCGGCGCGCTGTGGGCAGACTGGTGGGGCTTCAAGATGGAGGCGTTCGACGGGATCCAGGAAAACATCGCGCTGGTCGACCGGCCGGCCAACAGCTGCGCCATCGTGCATTCGGATTCGGAGGAAGGCATCCAGCGGCTCAACCAGGAGGCCGCCAAGGTGATCGCCAATGCGCGCCGCAGCGGTATGGAGATCCCGCCCGAGCGTGCGATCCGCTGGCTCACCAGCAACGCCGCCAAGGCGCTGGGCATCGAGCGACAGACCGGCGCACTGGAGCCAGGCAAGATGGGCGATGTGGTGGTCTGGAACGGCAACCCCTTCAGCTCCTACGCCCTGGCAGAACAGGTGTATATCGACGGCGCACAGGTCTACGACCGCCACAACCGCGCACTGCAGCCGGTCTCGGACTTCATGCTGGGCCAGGAGGTGGCACGATGAGCCGTATGCGCATGCACCGCCCGCGTCTGGGCGTCCTTTCCGCCCTGCTGCTCGCCGCGCTCGCCGTGCCAGCAGCGGCCCAGCAGGTGCTGATCCGCGGCGCCACCGTGCATACCGCCACCGCGCAGGGCACCTTGAAGAACACCGACGTGCTGGTACAGGGCGGAGTGATCCGCGCGATTGGCAGCAACCTCGCCGCGCCCGCCGATGGCCGCGTGATCGATGCCCGCGGCCGGCCGCTGACACCTGCCCTGTTCGGCGGCATCACCGAGATCGGCATCGAGGAAGTGTCCGGCGAAGACAGCACCGTGGACAGCGGCGTCAAGCTCGCCGATCAGCCGATGCGCCCCGAATTCGACGTCACCCTCGCCTACAACCCCGAGTCGGTGCTGGTACCGGTGGCCCGCGTGGAAGGCATCGGTTTCACCGCATTGGGGGCGACCACCAGCGGCGCCTTCATCGCCGGCCAGGGTGGCATCGTGCGGTTGGATGGCAGCCCCGATCCGGTCGGCCCGCATGCCTTGTTCGTTCGGCTCGGCGCGGCGGCCTCCGATCTGACCGGCAGCTCGCGCGCCGCGCAGTGGATGCTGCTCGACCAACTGGTCGCCGAAGCGCGCGGACGCATGCCGGCCGATTCGCCGCATGCCTTGCTCACTCCGGTCGGGCGTCGCGTGCTGGCACGGTATCTGGCCGGACAAGGCCGCATCGTGGTGCAGGTCGAACGCGCGGCCGATATCCGCCAGCTGTTGCGTTGGGCGCAGCGCGAGAAGGTGCGCATCGCCATTGCCGGCGGCGCCGAAGCCTGGAAGCTGGCACCGCAACTGGCTCAGGCCGGGGTGCCGGTGCTGGTGAACGCGCTTGCCGATCTGCCATCGACCTTCGATCAGGTGGGCGCGACGCTGGAAAATGCCGCCCGTCTGCGTGCTGCCGGGGTGGAGGTCAGCTTCAGCCAGAGCGGTGATGCCTCACACAACGCGCGCAAGCTGCGTCAGCTGGCTGGCAATGCGGTGGCCAACGGCCTGCCGTGGGAAGCCGGCCTGGCCGGGCTGACCCGTGTGCCGGCCGAAATCTTCGGGGTGGCCGACCGTTTCGGCAGCATTGCGGTGGGCAAGCAGGCCGACCTGGTGCTGTGGGAAGGTGATCCGCTGGACGTTGCGCACTATGCCGAGCAGGTCTGGCTGGGTGGGCGCGAGATGCCGATGCGTTCGCGCCAGACCGAATTGCGCGACCGCTACCTGCAGCCACCCGGTGCCCTGCCGCGTGCCTATCTGAAGTGAACCCGCCGTGCCTGCAGTAAGAGCAGCCAACAGAACGACTGTGTAGCCGCCAGCTTTCCGCCATGAATAGCTTGTTTCAGGGCAGCGGCTTGCGCTCGATCGATCGGGTGGTGCTGCGCGAAGCGCCGGCCAGGCTGCAATACTTCCGGACAACGATGGAGGGGCGCCTGGTGCTCACCGCAGACGCGCTGCTGTTCCAGCCGCAGGCACGCTCTGCGCAGGCGCATTCGCTGGCGATACCGCTGACACGCCTGGTCGCGTTGCGGCCCTGCTGGACGCGCGGGTTCGGACTGATTCCGCTGGCGCCGACCGCGTTCGCGCTGCGGCTGGATGAGGGCTGCGAGTACCGCATCGCGGTCGCGCAGCGGACACAGTGGATCCAAGCCATCGTCGCCGCCTGCGCGGACCTGCGCGGCCGCGCTGCGGTTTAGCGTCTCCGGCAAGGCACCACCGCAGCCCGGCCGGGTCGTCCGGGCTGCGTCAGCGAGGGCCCTCGGCGGTCAACCGGTGGCGCGCGCGCTGGCAGATGCCGGCCGCCCTGCCTACTTCGCGTCCATCGTGGCGCTGACCTTGGCCCAGCCGTTGCCACGCACCACTTCGAAGCCGGCTTCAACCACATGCAGATACATGCTGTTGTTGTAGCGGCCATCCTTGGAGCGATTGGTCTGCAACCAGTTCAGGAAGGGCTTGGCGTCTACGTTGAGGCTGCCGCTGGTCTTGAGGGTGGGCTGGCCGGCGGTTCCGGTCGGGATGAAGGTGTACACGTAATACCCGGCGGCGGTGTTCATGCCCTCCCACAGATCGAAGGTGCGGCCACCGGCGGTGATCACCTTGCTGGCGGTCAGCGTGCCGATCGGCCAGGAGTTGTGATCGCCCCAGATCATCACTTCCAGCTGCGGGTTGCCCTTGGCGGTATCCCAGCGAAAGAAGATGTCGTAGGCGAAGTCGCCCGCCAGCTGCGTACCGCCGGCACTGTAGGTGAACTTGAGCGGCATCTTGCTGATCGCCGAGACCTGCCGCGGAAACAAGGTATCGGTGGTCGGATTCCAGCCGTAGTGCGAGCCGCGCACGATCGCCGGATATCCATAGAGATTGTAGTCGGCGAAGTTGAAGGTGACGGTCAGCTCGGGCGTGCTGCCGGTGCCGAAGGTGCCCTGGATGATGTTGTTGGGATCGTTGAAGTTGTTGACCCAGGCGTAGTGGTTGCCAAAGATCTTGTACGGACCGGCCAATGCCGCAGGCGCCAGCGCCACCAGGCCGAGGGTCAGTGCCGCCTTCCACCAACGCGAGGCGCGCCGCGGCGTGGCGGGGGCCTGAAGGCGGTTCGGGACAACGGGAATGCTTGGGGTGTCGTACATATCAGCTCTCCTTGGATAGACGCTGCGGCGGTCGCGTTGCGCTGCCGTTGGCCCGCCTGGTCGCGGTCGCATCGGACCCTAACAGCGCCGCCATCGGCAGAGCTATACCGATTAGGACAGGCCTGCGCAGCCAAGTACGATAGCGGGCGCCACCTTGCGGTCGGCGCGTGCGCCGGTGCGCAGTTCGGCGTCCTTCTACGGGGCTGCCGCCGCCCGGCCCGGCCCTTGCCGGCCGCCCGAAGCGCGGCAATGGTGCGCAGCCACATACGCCACCGCGCGCCAGGCCTGCAACGGCCACCCCACCCGCGGATCGCAGCGCACCGGCGGGCCCCACCGGTTGGCAGGAAGCGCCGGACGGACACGGCCGGCCAGGCCGGGGGCTACGCGCAACGGCCGTTTTGCGATAGCGTTCGCATTTGAAAGCGACGCAATAGCCGGAGGGGGCGACGATGCGCATCGGAATCGTGGTGGACAGTGCGTGCGACCTGCCGCAGGACTTCATCGAACGCAACAACATCATCGTGCTGCCGATCAGCGTACGGATCGGGGAGGCGGTACTGGCCGATCACCGCGACGAGGAGGCCACACTGAGCTTCCTGCAGGCACATGTGGCCGAACGCGGCCACGAAGCCGAGACCACGCCGCTCTCGGTCAACCAGATCCGCGACCTGTTCCTGCAACGGCTGGTGATCGATTACGACCACGTGTTCTGCCTGACCATCTCCAAGCTGCGCAGCCAGATCTACGACAATGCCATGCAGGCCAGCTTCGCGATCCTCAACGACTACAAGCCGATCCGCCAGGGCGCCGGGCATAGCTCGCCGTTCGCGCTGCGCGTGATCGACACGCTCAACCTGTTCGCAGGCCAGGGCGTCACCGCGGTCGAAGCGGTGCGCCTGCGCGATCAGGAACAAAGCGTGGCGGCGATCCGCACCCGCCTGGAGCAGCTGGCCGAACACACCTACGGCTACATGATTCCACGCGATCTCTACTACCTGCGGGCGCGCGCCCGCACCAAGGGCGATCGCAGCGTGGGCCTGATCGGCGCGGCGCTGGGCAGCGCGTTGGACATCAAGCCGGTGCTGCGCGCCTATCGCGGCGTCACCGAACCGGTGGCCAAGCTGAAAGGTTTCGAGCCCTCGGCGGAGAAGCTGTTCGGCTTTACCGTGCGCAAGATCCGCGAAGGCCTGATGACCCCCACCGTGTGCGTGGGCTACGGCGGCGAGCTGGCCGAATTGCATGCCTTGCCCGGTTACACCGCACTGCAGGCCGCCTGCCAGTCGCATGGCGTGGAGCTGTTCGAAAGCGTGATGAGCCTGACCGGCATGGTCAATGTCGGCAAGGGCGCGCTGGCGGTGGGCTTCGCAGCCGAGCCGCACGGTTTTTCCGCCTGAGGCGAACGCGCCGCCCGCGGCTCTCGACGGCGTTCTCACCCTGCCTTGGCTAGGGTGCCGCGGTCATTCCACGGAACCTGCCCATGCCTGTCAGTTATTCGATCAGCCTGCCTGACCCCAAGCTTGCCCGCGGCAGCGCGCCGTCGGTGAGCTTCGATGCCCACGGTGCCGATGCGTTCGCCGAACAGCTGCAGGCGGCCCTGCGCGACCCGGCCTGGTTCGATCGCTGGCGCCAGCTGCAGGCCGACCCCGACGAGGTGGATCCCGCGCTGGGCATCACCGACCCGGCCGCCACCGTCACCGGCAAGCAGCACGACCTGCGTATCGATCTGGTCGCCACCACCAGCATTCCGGGCGATCTGTTCAAGCAACGCATGCAGGCCCTGGCCGGCCGCCACTGGGAAATGCGCGACGTGCGCTGAAGCCACCGCGCAGCGAAACGATGCCGCCACGTTGCCCACGCGGCGGCCCGTTCCGGGCGCCTGATGACGACGCGCTGCGTTGCGTATCCACGCCAACGCAGACCTACGTCCTGGAGACTGTGGCATCCCAACGCGCACGGTCGACGCCTTTGATCAGCAGCCACAGGCAGAGCGCGGTCTCGCCAACCAATACCGGCAAAAGAATGCCTGGCGTGATCATGGCTGCGAAGCCCGGTGCCAGCAGTTCGGCAAACGCCGCGATGAGATAGCTGGCGCCCGCCAGCACCATCAGCACGCCTAGCGTGCGCGGGAGATAGGTAGAGCGATAGATCAAACTGCCGCTGACCAGGCACGCGGCACCAAAAAAGATCAACGCGCCGTTGAAAGCGATGCCATGCCCCAGCAACGCCATCGACGCCAGTGCAAATCCGTGCTCGGCCGTTGCGCCCGTCGCACCGGATGCGAGGGGCAACACCATCAGCTGGAATACCTTGCTGACTGCCTCGACCGAAAGCGATGCGATGTTCAACAACACGAACAGCAGCGCCAGGCCGCGGCCCGCCGGCCGTAGCAGCAGATATTCGATCCACAGCTGCACGACAGCGATCAACGGGACCAGCAGGTTGGCAGCCAGCCCCATCTTCCATAGTGCGGCATGCGCCAGGATCGATCGCAACGTCGCCTGGTCGTCGCCTGCGACGATCAATGCATTGGACACATAGCCTTCGGCCCAGCCTCCGAGCACGATGACCGCCAGATAGAGAGCACCGGCAAGACGTGCATAGAACTGCGGCCGTGCGTGGATGTCGTACGCCATGAACGGCGCCGTCATCCAGTCGGAATGCATCGATGCGGCCATTAGCGCCAGCGCTCGGACGGCGCGCGAACATACGTCCGCAACACGTAGCGCCAGGGGATCAACAGGGGGAAGATCACCACCAGCAGACAGGCCGATACCGTGGACCAGGTGCCTGCTTCCATGCGGTCGTGCAGCAGACGCGGCGCTGCCACGAACCCCAGCCAAAGGCACTTCTACGCGATCTCGAACAGCAGCAGGGGCAGCATCTTGAGCGGGCTGCGTAGCCCGAGCAGCGCCAGCAATCCGATCGCACCCAGCATGCACTGCACCACGCCTTCCATCAGCTCCCATGCGTCATGCCGCAGTACGATGCCTGGCCACACCTGCACACCCAGACCGACCACCAGCAGCAGATATCCCGCGCGCAACCCATACAAGCGCCACAAGGGAACAGCGTCGGGCGCGCTGGCGTGCGTGGTCGCAACAGCAGCCGTGCTGTCGGAAGCGTGCATCTTCGTCATCCGACATCCTTGAGGATCTTCTCGATGCTGTCGAGCCGCACCCGCATGTCGGCCAATGCCGCGTGGGTCTGCTCTGCGAGGGTGCGATACGCCTGGATGTATTCCAGCTGCGCCCTGGCTTGCCTGACCGCAGCGAAGTAACGCATGCCAAAGATCGCCAGCAGCGTGCCCAGCGGCAGGCAGATCGTCAACAGGTAAAGATGCTCGGACAAGACCGTCTCCTCAGGTGTCCGCCTTGTCGGTCAGCGACAACGCTGCGTCGGCAATGACTGCGGGTGAAAGTACAAGCTCGAATGCGTTGATCTCGAAGTAACTGAGTGACTTTCCATCGTCGGCCAACTCGAGCCGGCTGCTCACAAGGCCGGCGTCTTCGAGTTTCTTCAAGTGCAGATGCAATAGCGGACGGCTGATGCCGACGTCCCGCGCCAGTTGACTGACATAGTTGCGCCCCCCGGTCTGCAGGTTTGCAAGAATTCTCAGCCGGTGCGGGTTGTCGAGCGCCGACAGCAGTGCCAGCAATCGATCGCCTGCCGTCATCACTCCCCTTCCCATGTGTAAGAAATATCTGACAGGTGTCGCCGTGTCAAGAAGTTTGCGTGGGAGAGAAGATCGAGGGAATGATGCGCCCGCCGAGAGGCACGAAGGCTCTCCTCGCGCAGGCTGACCTGCCGCCGCCAGGCCACCTACGTCGCCGAGGCGGTCCTTGTGGACGGATCGAGCGGGGGACGGCGCGCAGCCGCGCATGGAGCGACTGGCCGCACCAGCGCTGCACGCCTCCCCTCCCCGTTACGCTGCGCGTCTCACGTCAGCCACGCAGGCGCCCACGCTCACCCACGCAGCGCCGCTGCATGGTGCGCGATATGCTCGCCGATAAAGCTGGCGATGAAGTAGTAGCTGTGGTCGTAGCCCGGTTGCATGCGCACGGTTACCGGATAATCCGCCGCCTTGGCGGCCGCTTCGAACAGGCTGGTCTTCAGCTGATTATCGAGAAACTCGTCGGCATCGCCCTGATCGATCAACAATGGCAGGCGCTCCGATGCCTGCGCAACGAGCGCGGTGGCGTCGTAGGCCTTCCATGCCGCGCGATCCTCGCCCAGATAGTGCCCGAACGCCTTCTCGCCCCACGGCACCTGGCTGGGCGCCACGATGGGCGAAAACGCCGACACGCTGCGATAGCGCCCGGGATTCTTCAGCGCGATGGTCAGCGCACCATGCCCGCCCATCGAATGGCCGCTGATCGCACGCGCGCCGGTGGTGGCGAAATGCGCCTCGATCAGCGCCGGCAATTCGTTCACCACATAGTCGTACATGCGGTAATGCGCAGCCCACGGTTGCTGCGTGGCATCGACATAGAACCCAGCCCCCTTGCCGATGTCGTAGCCCTCGGCGTCGGCCACGTCCTCACCGCGCGGACTGGTGTCCGGCGCCACCAGGATCACGCCATGCTCGGCGGCATAGCGCTGTGCGCCGGCCTTGTTGATGAAATTCTGCTCGGTGCAGGTCAGGCCGCTCAGCCAGTACAGCACTGGCAACGGGCCGTCGGCAGCCTGCGGGGGCAGATACACGCCCACCTGCATGCTGCAACCCAGGCTCTGCGACTGATGCCGGTACACGTCTTGCCAGCCACCGAAGCAGGCACGATGTTCGATACGTTCCATGAAGATTCCTTACCAAGAGACGACCCTGCAGCCGCAGTACCGGCCGCAGGGTCTGACGATCAATGCAACAGACCCTTCTTGCGCGCAACGTGCGCCGACAGGGCATCCATCAACGCGGGCGACAGGCAGTCGTAAGGCGGCAGGCCCAATTCGGTCAACCGGGCGCGCACACCGTCCATCTGCTCCGGCGGCGTGCCGGTTTCGATGATGGACGAAACGAACGCGGCAAAACCCGGCGCCGACCAGCCCTGCTGCTTGGACAACTCGGTGTGCACGAAATCCAGGCCGTAGAACGCGTGGTCGGTGTTTTCGATCCGGCCATACAGATGCACGCCGCAACCGGTACACGCGTGACGCTGGATCGCCGCACTTTCGTCGACGATTTTCAGCTTCTCTTCGTGCGCCGTCACCTTGACGTTGTCGCGCGGCACCACCGCCACCACGGAGAACTTCGCGCCGTCCGGCTTCCAACATTTGCTGCAACCGCATGCATGGTTGTGCGCGGTCTGTGCAGACACCTCGACGGTCACCTTGTCACTGGCGCAGCGGCATTCGAGGGTGCCCCCTCGAAAGCCCTCTGCACCGCCTCGCGCAACGCCTCCATCTACCGAAGGATGAATCGACACGTTAGTCATCATGCCCCTCCCGGAGTCTCGGGTACCACGTGCGCGGAAGCGGCCGCGCGCCGCTCCTGGCCATGCGGTCAGAAATGGATCACGGTGCGGATCGATTTGCCCTCATGCATCAGGTCGAAGGCATGGTTGATCTCGTCCAGCGGCATGGTGTGGGTGATGAACGGATCCAGGTCGATCTCGCCGTTCATCGACTGCTCCACCATGCCCGGCAGTTGCGTGCGTCCCTTGACGCCACCGAAGGCGCTGCCGCGCCACACGCGCCCGGTCACCAGCTGGAACGGACGGGTGCTGATTTCCTGGCCGGCGCCGGCCACGCCGATGATGACGCTCTCGCCCCAGCCCTTGTGGCAACACTCCAGCGCCGAGCGCATCACGTTGACGTTGCCGATGCACTCGAAGCTGAAATCCACGCCGCCATCGGTCAGCTCGACGATGACTTCCTGGATCGGCTTGTCGTAGTCCTTGGGATTGATGCAATCGGTGGCGCCCATGCTGCGCGCCAGATCGAACTTGCCCGGGTTGGTGTCGATGGCCAGGATGCGCCCGGCCTTGGCCTGCACCGCGCCCTGGATCACCGCCAGACCGATGCCGCCCAGGCCGAACACCGCCACGCTTTCGCCGGGCTTGACCTTGGCGGTGTTGTGCACCGCGCCGATCCCGGTGGTGACACCGCAACCGAGCAGGCAGACCTTTTCCAGCGGCGCTTCCGGGTTCACCACCGCCAGCGAGATTTCCGGCACCACGGTGTATTCGCTGAAGGTGCTGCAGCCCATGTAGTGGTAGATCGGCTCGCCGTTGTAGGAGAAGCGCGTGGTGCCGTCCGGCATCAGACCCTTGCCCTGGGTGGCGCGCACCGCCTGGCACAGATTGGTCTTGCCGGACAGGCAGAACTTGCACTTGCGGCATTCGGCCGTGTACAGCGGAATGACGTGGTCGCCGACCTTGACGCTGGTGACGCCCTCGCCGACCTGCTCGACGATGCCGCCGCCTTCGTGACCGAGCACGGACGGAAAGATGCCTTCCGGATCGTCACCGGACAGCGTGAAGGCATCGGTGTGGCAGACGCCGGTATGGGTGATGCGAACCAGCACTTCGCCGGCCTGCGGCGGAGCGACGTCGATCTCGACGATTTCCAGCGGCTTGCCGGGACCGAATGCGACTGCTGCACGGGATTTCATTGGAATAGCTCCTGACGAGGATGATCGGGAACGGCGCGGCGTGCGCCGGCCGTGTGGGAGTTCATTTGAGATAGGACCGCACCAGATCCAGCAGGTCCTGCACGCGCTCGGCGCGTTGCGCATCGGAAGCGGCGGCGTGCCCGAAGTCTTCGCGGATATGCGCTTCGAGTACCTGCGACATCAGCCCGTTGACGGCCCCGCGGATCGCAGCGATCTGCTGCAGCACCGGAGCGCAGTCTGCGCCCGCCTGCAATGCGCGTTCAAGTGCATCGCACTGTCCGCGCAGGCGGCGTACCCGTGCCAGGGCGCGTTTTTTTTCGAGCGGCGCATGCGGCATGGCGGCCCCCACCAAAATACTGGGGGGTAGTATAAACGCGTGGGCCAAAAAAGCGATGCACCGATTCCGGTGAACCGGTCAATGCGTTTTTGCGCTGCAGCGCACACGAAGGCAGGCGCCCCGCCTGGCAGTTCGCATTCCGTCGTGGCGGCGATGCTGCCTGATCAAAGGCAGCGGCCCCTCAGCTCTCCACGGCCACCTGAGCGGCTCCCGCCGCGTGCGGGGGCGCACAGTCGGCCGCTGCGTGGTCGGGCAACGATGCCAGCACCGCGGCGCGAAAACGTGCCGCGAATGCGGCGTCGCTGCCCTGATAGAACGCGCGTGCGCCGGCAGACAAACGGTCCAGCTCCGCCTGCGGCATCGCCAGCGCGGTCTCCACTGCATGCGCGATGCCCGCCGCGTCGACGTAGTAGTACGACGCCAGACGGCGCTGGCGCACCGTACTCACCGGTATCATCACCCCATGCGCGGGCGTGACCAGTTCGTTCATCGGCTCGCCGTCGGTGGCCAGCGTCACCGCCCCCACGCTCAACGCTTCCATCAGGTAATGGCCGAACCCTTCCGCCTCGGAGGGGCAGATATGGAACAGATGCGCGTTCTGCAGGCGGCGCAGTTCGGCATCGTCGAGATAGCGGACCCGGTGATCGATGTTCGGCGCGACGATCGGCTTGCCGGCAGTGCGGGGATTCTGCACCACCGTCAGCAACGGCCACTCCGGGTGCCGCTGCCAGGTGTCGAGCAGCACACGCGTGCCCTTGGCGGTGCTGCGTCCGGCCAGATGAAAGAACGCGCGCTGGCGCGGCACCTGCGCGTCGTAGCGATCCGGGCTGGTGAAACCGATGTAGCGCGTGGCGCAGCCCAGGCTCTGGAAGATCCGCTCGGCATGCTGGGTCTTGCACAGTACCGCGTCGAACTTCGGCAGCAACGGCAACCACTTGGGCAGCAACCACTCCGGGTTGGGGACCAGCAGATTGCGTTGCCCCAGCGGCAGACAGCGCGCATACACCCGCTCGGAGAAGATCTGCAACGACACCCGCCCGAACAGCAGGCGACTGGCCCACAGGCGCGCCTCGCGCCCGGTGTCGTGCATCCGCTGGCTGGTGAAGCCGACTTCCTGCACCGGCACCCCGCCGGCACGCAGGGTCTGCGCCATCAGCACCATGTCGCGGGTCAGGCCCACGCCATTGTCGCGACTGATCACCCGCATCATCGGAAACGCCGCGTCATGCACGTCCAGGCCGGCGCTGCGGCCCGGCGGCGACGTCATCGTGTCCTGCGCATCGTTTCGTTCCATCATGTCGCATCGCATTTGTGTCAAAGGTTGACAAATTCCATCATTATGATGCGTGTTTCCGCCTGCAACAGCGACCACCATGCATCCGGCAACTTACCCTCCGCGCGCGGTCTGCGCGCCACCGACGACGCCCGCCGACATGCAGCATTCCCGCGTCCTCGTCGTCGACGACGACCCTGACCTGCGCAAACTGATCGGCGACTTCCTCGGCGCGCACGGCTACGAGGTGGAGGTGGCCGAGAGCGTGGCGCAGATGCGCCAGAGCATCGCACGGCGCCGCCCGGACCTCATCGTACTCGACGTGATGATGCCGGGAGAAGACGGGCTGAGCGCGGCCCGCAGCCTCGCCAGCGAGCGCGGCTCGCCGGCGGTGATCATGCTCAGCGCGCTGGGCAACGACACCGACCGCATCATCGGGCTGGAAGTGGGTGCCGACGACTACCTGGCCAAGCCCTGCAATCCGCGCGAACTGCTGGCGCGGGTCCGCGCCCTGCTGCGCCGCAGCCAGGCCAGTCACGAGCAGACCGACCACGGCGGCAATGTCTACGAATTCGCCGGCTGGCGGCTGGACGTGGTGCGGCGCGACCTGCGCGACCCCACCGGAATCTTCATCAACCTGTCCGACGGCGAATTCGCCTTGCTGCGCACCTTCGTCGAACACCCGCAACGGGTGCTCAGCCGCGATCAACTGCTGGACTACGCCCGCGGCCGCGATACCGACGTCTACGACCGCGCCATCGACAGCCAGATCAGCCGCCTGCGTCGCAAGATCAACGAGCGGGTCCATACCGAGTTGATTCGCACCGTACGCAACGAGGGCTACATGCTGTTGCCGAGCGTCACGCGCCTGTGAGCGCCCGCCCTCGTCGCGGGCTGTCGATCTTTGCCCGGACGTTCGTGTTGCTGGCGGTGGCCCTGCTCACCGCCCAGGGCATCGGCATCGCGCTGCTGGTCTTGCGTACCCCGGTCTACGAACCCCCGGTGCATCCGCCGGAGGTGGTGGCGCTGCTGTCCACGCGCATGCCGGCCGGCACGCGCACCCTGGCGGTACGGGACCGCGCGCAGGCACCGTCGCCGCCGGCCGACCAGGTGCGCGACCGCTTTGCGGAATTGCTGCTGGCGCACTGGCTGGATGTCGATCGGCAGCGCGTGCGCTTCTACCGCAGCGCCGACGCGCATGCTCCACGCGAAGAGACCACCCAGGACGAGACCACCCAGGACCGCGACGGACAAACCTTAGCCGGCGGCGGCGGCGCAGACATGCCGGGCGCACGCCTGGAGGCGCCGCGCGAGCGTGTCGCTGGCGCACCGTCGCTGACTGCCGCCCAGGGCAAGGACGGCGTGCTGGCCGATTGGGAAAGCGAACGCCTGACCCCAGGGGTGCCGCTGCTGGACGGCTTCACGGCCGCACTGCAACAGCCCGATGGAAGCTGGCGGACGGTGCAGTCGCCACGCCGCCAGCTATCGGCCGAGTTCAAGACCCATGTGGTGCTGCTGTTCCTGGCCGGGTTGCTGGTCAACGTGCCGCTGGCGTGGTGGTTTTCGCGCGCGCTGTCGGCGCCGATCCAGCGCTTTGCCGAAGCGGCCGACCGCCTGGGCCGCAACCCCGACGCTCCCGCCCTGCAACGCAGCGGACCGCCGGAAATCGTACGCGCCGCCGATTCGTTCAATGCCATGCAGGCGCGCCTGAACCGGCTGATCAACGAACGCACCCACATGGTCGCTGCGATCGCCCACGACCTGCGCACGCCGCTGGCCCGGCTATCGTTTCGCCTGGACGCCCTGCAGCCGCCGCTGCGCGAGAAGGCGTTGGCCGATCTGGAGGAAATGAAGGCGATGATCTCCGCGGCGCTGGATTTCATCCAGAACGATCGTCACCGCGGCGCACGTGCGCTGCTGGATCTACGCCTGCTGGTGGAAAGCGTGGTCGACAACGCTGCCGATGTCGGTGCGGACGCCGCCTTGCTGCCCGGCCCGGCGATCACCCTGGAAGGCGACCCGCTTGCCTTGCGGCGCGCGCTGATGAATCTGCTGGAGAACGCCTTGAAGTACGGCAGGCGCGCACGCCTGCAGTTGCGCCGCGACGGCGAGGACGGCGTGCTCTGGATCGACGACGACGGGCCGGGGATCGATCCTGCGCAACGCGATCAGTTGCTGCTGCCGTTCGTCCGCGGCGAATCCTCGCGCAACCGCGACACCGGCGGCATCGGCCTGGGCCTGTCGGTCGCGCACAGCATCGTGCTGGCGCATGGCGGCGACCTGCGCCTGGACAATCGCGTCGAAGGCGGCCTGCGGGTGACGGTACGCCTGCCGTGCATGCCGGAACGGCGCTGACGCGGTAGCCGTCCGCCCGTCGGCAGCCGGATTCGCCCCCTGCGGCATGTGGATCCGGGCGAGCCACGCTGCCGACCTGCGCTACCGACATCCGCAGCGCGGCGGGAACAGCCCGCACGCTCGCCTGCCAGCTTGCGTCGACGCGCCCGCCCCCGGTGACGCACAGTGCCGGGGCCAGCGCGCGCGCCGCCGCCGGCCGCACGGCTCAGTAGGCGAACTCGCGGAACACGCGATCGATATCGCCGTTCCAGGCACCGTGGTACAGCGCCAGCTTGCGTTCGGCGGCGGTGACGCCGCTGTCGGCGATCTCGGCGATCACGTCCAGGAACCCGGTCTCGTCCTGGCCGTCGCGATTCAGGCGCGCGCGTCGGCGCAAGCCCTCGCGGGCGATGTTCACCGCCTCTACCGCAAGGTCGCGCACCGTGCCGTTACGGAATGCCAGTCCCAGCGCATGCCTGGGCACGCCATCGCGCAGCGCATGCCGCTCGGAGGGGTTGAAGTTCTTGACCAGGTCCCAGGCCGCGTCCAGCGCGGTGTCGTCGTACAGCAGGCCCACCCAGAATGCCGACAGCGCACACAGCCGATTCCACGGGCCGGCATCGGCGCCGCGCATTTCCAGGTACTTCTTCAGGCGTACTTCCGGAAACGCCGTGGTCATGTGATCCGACCAGTCGCGCAGCGTCGGCAACGCGCCCGGTAGCGCCGGTAGCCTGCCTTGCATGAAATCGCGGAAGCTCTGCCCGCTGGCGTCGTGGTAGACGCCAGCGCGATACGAGAAATACATCGGCACATCGAGCAGATAGTCGACGTAGCGCTCGTAGCCGAAGCCGTCTTCGAACACGAAATCCAGCATGCCGGTGCGGTCGGCATCGGTGTCGGTCCAGATGTGCGAGCGGTAGCTGAGGTAGCCGTTGGGCTTGCCCTCGGTGAAGGGCGAATCGGCGAACAGCGCGGTGGCGATCGGCTGCAACGCCAGCGACACGCGGAACTTCTTGGCCATGTCCGCTTCGCTGGCGTAGTCCAGATTGACCTGCACCGTGCAGGTGCGCGTCATCATGTCCAGGCCGAGCGAGCCGACCTTGGGCATGTAGTTCTTCATGATCTGGTAGCGGCCCTTGGGCATCCACGGCATCTGATCGCGGCGCCATTTCGGCTGGAAGCCCATGCCCAGGAACCCGAGCTGCAACTCACCGGCCACCTGCGCCACTTCGTCCAGGTGGGTGCCGGTTTCCACGCAGGTGTGGTGGAGGGTTTCCACCGCTGCGCCGGACAGCTCCAACTGGCCGGCCGGCTCCAGCGTCACCGAGGCGCCGTCGCGCAGCAGCGCGATGGTGCGGCCGTTCTCCTGCACCGGTTCCCAGCCGAAGCGGGTCAGCCCGGTGAGCAGCGCCTCGATGCCACGCGCGCCCTCGAACGCGGGCGCACGCAGGTCGTCCAGCTGGAAGCCGAACTTCTCGTGCTCGGTGCCGATGCGCCACTGCGCGCGGGGCTTCTCGCCGGAGGCCAGCACCTGGACCAGTTCCGCGCGTTCGGTGATCGGCGTTTCGGCGACGTGGCTGGGACTCGACAAGGGCGGGCTCGCAAACGGAAGGGGTGGGACGATGTGGGGCTACTCCCCATCCACCGCAAGGCCCGCACTATACGCGCAGGGCATCGAAGAATTGCCGCCACCGGCCGGGTCTGAGATTTCCATCCATGCGCACCGCACCCAGTGGGCGGCGCACGGCTGCAGCTGGCGCCGCAGCAGCCACCGGCATCACTCGCCGGCAGGCGCTTCCACGTCCAGGCCCAGCCAGCCGCCGACAATGCCACGCAGCTCGTCCACGCCCTGGCGCGACTCGCCGGAGAAGGCCTGTACGGTCACGCTGTCGCCGAAGCGTGCAGCCAGTTCCTTCTTGACCTTCTGCAGGGTCTGCATCTGCTGGCCACGGCCGAGCTTGTCGGCCTTGGTCAGCAGCCCGTGCGCGGGAAGCCCGCGTTCGGCCGCATAGCCGAGCATCTGCAGGTCGTAGTCCTTGAGCGGGTGGCGGATGTCCATCACCACCACCAACCCGCGCAGCGCCTGGCGGGTGCGGAAATAGCGGTCGATGAAGGCCTGCCAGTGCGCCTGCAGGTCCTGCGGCACCTTGGCATAGCCATAACCGGGCAGATCCACCAGGTAGCGCTCGGGCTGGACCTGGAAGAACACCAACTGCTGGGTGCGGCCGGGGGTCTTGGACACGCGCGCCAGCGAATTCTGGCGGGTCAGCGCATTGAGCGCGCTGGATTTTCCGGCGTTGGAGCGGCCGGCGAAGGCCACCTCGTAGCCGCCATCGTCTGGCAATTGCCGGGCGTTGTGGGCGGACAGGTGGTAGCGGGCTTGTTCGATGAGAAGCGACATCCGCCTAGGATCGCACGTTCGGGCCCGGTGGTTTTGCTGCACTGTTCGTTGACCCTGGCGCAAAGCCATGTCGATAATCGAAGGACGCCTGCCATAGCCAGTACCCAACGCGCGCGGGCCGGGTCCATACGGAGCTTTAGCTGATGCGCCATGCTCGTGTGCTAGTCCTCGCCGCCCTCGCCGTGCCGGTCATCGCGGCCGTGGCGTTTGCGCAATCGGCGGTCACGCCGATCCCCGATCCGCCGCCGGTGCGCGTTGCGCCGCTGGAGGTGGACCTGTCCAAGACGACCTGGGGCGATGCCAAGGCCGGCCAGACCAAGGCGGCGGCCTGTGCCGCCTGCCATGGCCCGGACGGCAATCCGGCCGTGGCCATGTATCCGCGCATCGCCGGCCAGACCGAGCGCTACGTTGCGCATCAGGTGGCGCTGATCGCCAGTGGCGAGCGCAACACCGGCATGTCGGCGGTGATGGTGCCCTTCGTCAAGGACCTCACTGCGCAGGACATGCGCGATCTGGGCGCCTACTTCGCCACGCAGAAGTCCGCCGCCGGTGTGGCCGACGACGCGGCGATCGCCGAAGGCCCCTACCAGGGCATGAAGTTCTACGAGGTCGGCGAAAAGCTCTACCGCAGCGGCGACATCGCGCGCGGCGTGCCGGCCTGCATGGCCTGCCATGGGCCATCCGGCGCCGGCAACCCCGGCCCGGCATACCCGCGGCTGGGTGGCCAGCACGCCGAGTACGTGGCGCGGCGCCTGAAGGAATATCAGGCCGGCACCACCCAGCAGCGCGATCCGGCCCTGTTCAATATCATGGCGCAGGTGGCGCACCCGCTGACCGAGCAGGAGATCCAGGCACTGGCCAGTTACCTGCAAGGCCTGCACGACCGCGCCGACGACGCGGCCGCCGCCCAGGTCGCACCCGGCACCCCGGCACGCTCGTGAGCTAGGCTGCACCACCGCCGCGCCGCGTCACGACGCCGGTCCCGCGACCGGCGTCGTCGTTTTCCCGCCCTCCCCCCGCATCCCCACGGAGCCTGCATGAACCTGTTTTCCCGTCTGTCCCTGCTGCTGTTGATCCTGGTGCCGCTGGCGGCCTGTGCCGCCGACAACAAGGCGCCGCCGGTGGAAGGCGAGGATTACACCCTGATCGAAGGCGGCCAGCCGTATGCGCCGCTGGCCGGCAAGGTCGAGGTGGTGGAAGTGTTCGGCTACACCTGCCCGCACTGCGCGCACTTCGAACCGACGCTGGAAGCCTGGGCCGCCAAACAACCGTCCCATGTACGCTTCACCCCGGTACCGGCGGCGTTCGGCGGATTCTGGGACAGCTTCGCGCGCGCCTATTTCGCCGCCGACATCCTGGGCGTGGCCAAGCGCAGCCATCGCGCCATGTTCGACGCCATCCACGAAAAGCAGAGCGTGCCGACCCAGAACGTCTCCCCGGAGGAGCTGGCCGCGTTCTATGCCGACTATGGCGTACCGCAACAGCGCTTCGTGGACACCTTCAAGAGCGCGACGGTGGATGCCAGGCTCAAGGCCGCCCGCGAGTTCGCGCAGCGTAGCAAGCTGCCCGGCACGCCGGCGCTGATCGTCAACGGGCGCTACCTGATCGGCGCACGCAATTACCCGGACATGCTGAAGATTGCGGACTACCTGATCGCCCGCGAGCACGCGGCGCCTGCCAAGCGCTGAACCGCCTAACCGTTACCGACGGCCGCCCATGGCATCATGCGCCCCGCGGCCGTCCGGCCCTTTCTCGCCCCACGCTGGAGATCCAATCCGATGAAGAACCGCTTCGCCCTGACGCTGCTGGCGTTGCTGCCGATCCTGGTCGCCTGCAAGGCCCAGGACGGCTCGTCCGACACCGCGCCGGCCGCGACCACTCCGGCTGCCGACACCTCCACCGCGCCCGCGGCGACGCCTGCCGCCCCTGCGGCCACCGATCCGGCCGCCCCGCCCGCCGCCGACAGCGCCGCCACTCCAGCGCCGGCCGCACCCAGCGCCGCACCGCGCGCGCCCAACGGCCCGGAACCGGTGGCCGGCACCGACTACATCGACATCCAGGGCGGCCAGCCGTACCAGCAGGCCGCCGGGAAGATCGAGGTGGCCGAGATCTTCGGCTACGTCTGCCCGGCCTGTAATGCATTCCAGCCGCTGATCGGGCCGTGGAAGGCCGGCCTGCCGTCGGACGTGCATTTCGTCTATGTGCCGGCGATGTTCGGCGGCCCCTGGGACGACTACGCACGCGCGTTCTATGCGGCCGAGACCATGGGCGTGCAGGAAAAGACCCACGAGGCGCTGTACAAGGCCATCCATGTCGACCAGACCCTCAAGGGCGAGCGCGGCAGGGATTCGGTGCAGGACATCGCCGCCTTCTACGCCAAGTACGGCGTGGACCAGAAGGCCTTCCTCGACACCATGAGCAGCTTCGGCGTGTCGGCCAAGACCAACCGCGCCAAGCAGTTCGCTACCCGCAGCAGCATCACCGGCACTCCGTCGCTGATCGTCAACGGCAAGTATCTGGTCAAGGGCAAGAGTTTCCCGGACATGCTGCGCATCGCCGACCACCTGATCGCGCGCGAACGCGCCACGCTGGCCAAGTGAGCCGGGTACCCGCCGCATCGTGAACGCTTCGGACTCGCGCACCCTGCGGGTGCTGACCGCCAACATTCAGGCCGGCTCCAGCACCCGCCGTTACAGCGATTACGTGACCCGCAGCTGGTCGCACGCGTTGCCGCTGGGCAGCAAGCGCACCAGCCTGGACAGCATCGCCAAGCTCGCCGGCGACCGTGACATCGTTGGCCTGCAGGAGGCCGACCCGGGGAGCCTGCGCTCGGGTTTCACCAACCAGACCCACTATCTGGCCGAACGCGCCGGCTTCCATTACTGGAGCCACCAGCCCAATCGCCGCATGGGCGGGGTGGCCTCCAGCGCCAACGGCCTGCTGAGCAAGCTGGAACCGCTGGAAGTGCAGGACCACGCCCTGCCTGGCCGTATCGGCGGGCGCGGCATCCTGCTGGCCAAGTTCGGACAGGGCCGCGACGGCCTGGCGGTGGCGGTGGCGCATCTGTCGCTGGGCGCCAATTCGCGCATGGCGCAGCTGGCCTTCATCGCCGAATTGTTGTCCGAGCATCCCAATGTGATGCTGATGGGCGATTTCAACTGCGTGGCCGACCGCCCGGAAATGCAGGCGCTGTATCGCCATACCCGTCTGCAGCCGCCGGGCTGCGTGGTGCACACCTTCCCCAGTTGGCGACCGGACCGCGCCATCGACCACATCCTGGTCAGCGACAGCCTGGTGATCGAACACACCGAGGCCATTCCGGCCGCATTCTCCGATCACCTGGCGGTCGGCATGGACGTGCGCGTGCCACAGCAGTTGCTGCGCTAGCCGGCGCGAACTGCAGACCACTTCGCATTGGCGAACTCGACCGACGACGCAGCCTCGACAGCGCCTGTGGGATAACACGGGCAGTTCCATCGGAGGCATCGCACGTGTTACGCATCGTCAGTGCGCCGGCATGAGTGCATCGGACCCGCAGCCCTTGCCGGTGCGCACCTTGCGACCGGTGTTCCTGTTGGCAGGAACCGTGGTGTGCACCTTCGCGTTGCTGGTCTCGCTGTTCCCGCTCAAGGCCGGCAGCGTGCTGCTGGACGCGCAGACCTGGGCCTCGCGCAATGTGGGGTGGTATTACCTGCTGGCGATGACCCTGTACCTGGTGTTCGTGCTCGCCACGGCGCTCTCCAGCCACGGCAACATCAAGCTCGGCGCCGATCATGACGAGCCGGAATTCAGCTATCTCTCCTGGGCCGGCATGCTGTTCGCCGCAGGCATCAGCATCACGCTGTTCTTCTTCTGCGTGTCCGAACCGCTCACCCATTACCTGCAACCACCGCAGGGCGGCACCGGCAATGGCGAAGCGTCTGCGCGTCAGGCGATGCAGCTGGCGTTTCTGCACTGGGGGCTGCATGGCTGGGGCGTGTTCGCGCTGGCAGCCATGGCACTGGCGTACTTCGCCTTCCGGCACAACCTGCCGCTGGCGCTGCGCTCGGCGCTGTATCCACTGATCGGCAAGCGCATCAACGGGCCGATCGGCTATACCGTGGATGCGCTGGGCATCGTGGCCACCGTATTCGGCCTGGGCGCGGACATGGGCTTTGGCGTGCTGCACCTCAACGCAGGCTTGAGCACCCTGATGGAAATCCCGCACGCGCATTGGGTGCAGGTCGCCCTGATCGCGGCGATGATGGGCGCGGCGATCGTGGTGGCGGTGTCTGGCGTGGAGAAGGGCGTCCGCTGGATGTCGGACATCAACATGCTGCTGGCGATCGCGCTGCTGTTGTTCATGCTGTTCGCCGGGCCCACGCAGTACCTGCTCAACGCCTTGATGCAGAACCTGGGCGATTACCTCGGCAGCGTGGTCGGCAAGAGTTTCGACGTCTATGCCTATGGTGGGCGCGCCGACTGGCTTGGCAACTGGACGGTGTTCTACTGGGCCTGGTGGATCGGCTGGGCACCGTTCGTGGGACTGTTCATCGCGCGCATTTCGCGCGGGCGCACCATTCGCGAGTTCGTGCTGGGCGTGCTGCTGATACCGCTGGGTTTCACCCTGGCCTGGCTGTCGATCTTCGGCAACAGTGCGCTGGATCAGCTGCTGCATCACGGCCAGGCGGCCTGGGCGCAGCAGGCCGTCGATGCGCCGCAGACCGTGCTGTATTCGCTGCTGCAGAGCTACCCTTGGAGCCGCACGGTCATCACCGTGACGGTCGCCATCAGCTTCGTGTTCTTCGTGACCTCGGCCGATTCGGGAACCGTGGTGCTGTCCACGCTGTCGTCGCACGGCGGCGAGCCGCACGACGACGGCCCACGCTGGTTGCGCGTCTTCTGGGGCGTACTCACCGCCGTGGTCACTGGCGGTCTGTTGCTGGCCGGCAGCATGGATGCGCTCAAGTCGGCGGTGGTGTTGGCCTCGCTGCCGTTTTCTGCGGTGCTGCTGCTGATGGCCCTGGGGCTGTCGCGTGCGCTCAGCGAGGAATCGCAGCGCAAGCGCGCCCAGCTGTACAGCCCCAGCCCGCTGATCGGGCAATCGCGTCACCACGGCGGCTGGCGTCAGCGGCTGGGCCAGGCGATGCATTTCCCGGCGCGTGATGAGGTCTATCGTTTCATGCACGACCAGGTGCGCCCAGCCATCGAAGCGGTGGTTGCCCAGCTGCTGGAAGAAGGCTGGAAGGTCAGCAGCCGGCTCGACGATGGCGACATGGAGATCAGCGTCGATCATGGCGAGCAACAGGGCTTCCGCTACCAGGTGGTGATGCGTGGCTATCTCACGCCATCGTTCGCCGCCCAGCGCTTCCGCCATCAGCGCTACTACCGCGCCGAGGTATACCTGTACGAAGGCAGCCAGGACTACGACCTGGTCGGCTACAGCCGCGAGCAGATCATCAACGACATCATCGATCAATACGAGCGTCACCTGCAGTTCCTGCATCTCACCCGCTAAAGGTGCATCGCTGCGGCGAGCGTCCCACAGGAGGTTTGTCATGCCACGTTTCCCCGACCAGCTGCTCTACATCGGCGGCCGTTATGTTCCCGCCCGCGGCGGCCACACCTTCGAGGTGATCAACCCCGCGACCAGCGAGGTGCTGGCCAATGTGCACAACGCCGGCGCCGATGACCTGGAGGCGGCAGTGGATAGCGCCAAGGCCGGACAGCAGCGCTGGGCTGCGCTGACGACGGTGGAACGCTCGCGCATCCTGCTGCGCGCGGTGGCCTTGCTGCGCGAACGCAACGATGCCCTGGCCGAGCTGGAGACGCTCAACACCGGCAAGCCGGTGAGCGAAACCCGCAGCGTGGACGTGGTGACCGGCGCAGACGTGCTGGAGTACTACGCAGGCGTGGCGCAGGCGTTACAGGGCGCGCAGGTGCCGCTGCGCGAAGGCAGCTTCTTCTATACGCGACACGAGCCGCTGGGCGTGGTGGGCGCGATCGGCGCGTGGAACTATCCGATCCAGATCGCACTGTGGAAGGCGGCGCCGGCGCTGGCCGCAGGCAACGCCATGATCTTCAAGCCCAGCGAGGTGACCCCGCTCACCGCGTTGAAGCTCGCCGAACTGTTCACCGAAGCCGGCCTGCCCGATGGCGTGTTCAATGTGCTGCCTGGCGATGGTGCCAGTGTGGGGACCGCGCTGACCGAACATCCGCAGATCGAGAAGATCAGCTTCACCGGCGGCACCGCCACCGGCCGCAAGGTGATGGCCAGCGCGTCGAGTTCGTCGCTGAAGGAAGTCACCATGGAGTTGGGCGGCAAGTCGCCCTTGATCGTCTGCGCCGATGCCGACCTGGATCTGGCCGCAGACATCGCGATGATGGCCAATTTCTACAGCTCCGGGCAGGTCTGCACCAACGGCACCCGCGTGTTCGTGCCGCGCGCGCTGCGCAGCGCGTTGGAGGCACGGCTGCTCGCACGCGTGCAGCGCATCCATATCGGCGATCCGCTCGATCCGCGCACCACCTTTGGCCCGATGGTCAGCGCGGCACACATGCAACGGGTGCTGGAGCATATCGAACAGGGCAAGGCCGAAGGCGCACGTCTGCTGTGCGGTGGCGAGCGACTGCGCGATGGCGCGCTGGCGCACGGATGTTACGTGGCGCCGACCATCTTCAGCGACTGCACCGATGTGATGACGATCGTGCGCGAAGAGATCTTCGGGCCGGTCCTGAGCCTGCTCGCCTACGATGAAGAAGACGAGGCGGTGATGCGCGCCAATGCCACCACCTACGGGCTGGCAGCCGGCGTGGTCACGCCGGATCTGGCGCGTGCACACCGGCTGATCCATCGCCTGGAAGCGGGCATCTGCTGGGTCAACACCTGGGGCGAATCGCCAGCACCGATGCCGGTGGGAGGCTACAAGCAATCGGGCGTGGGCCGCGAGAACGGGCTGGCCACGCTGCAGGCCTACACACGCACCAAATCGGTCCAGATCGAACTGGAACGCTACGCGTCGGTGTTCTGACGACAGCCCGGCGGCGCCAGCGAGCGGCACGCGCGCGACCAGGCAAGACAACGAGCCACGCACAGGCGCGCGGCCATTGCCTCGATGACGACGCCTTCCGCATCCGCCACGCGCCAGGACCGCCACGTACTGCCATCGCATCAGGAGAACAGCATGCAACGCGAATACGACTACATCATCATCGGCGCCGGCTCGGCAGGCAACGTGCTGGCCGCGCGCCTGACCGAGGATCCGGGCGTGACCGTCCTCCTGCTGGAGGCGGGCGGGCCGGATTACCGGCTGGATTTCCGTACGCAGATGCCGGCAGCATTGGCCTTTCCATTGCAGGGCCGCCGCTACAACTGGGCCTACGAAACCGAGCCGGAACCTTACATGGACAACCGGCGCATGGAGTGCGGGCGCGGCAAAGGCCTGGGCGGCTCGTCGCTGATCAATGGCATGTGCTACATCCGCGGCAACGCCTTGGACTTCGACCATTGGGCCAAGCGTCCCGGTCTGGAGGACTGGAGCTACCGCGATGTGCTGCCGTATTTCCGCAAGGCGGAGACACGCGACATTGGTGCCAACGACTACCACGGCGGCGATGGTCCGGTCAGCGTGGCCACGCCGAACAACGACAACAATGTGTTGTTCCATGCCATGGTCGAGGCTGGGGTGCAGGCGGGTTATCCGCGCACCGACGATCTCAACGGCTACCAGCAGGAAGGCTTCGGTCCGATGGACCGCACGGTGACGCCACGCGGGCGCCGCGCCAGCACCGCGCGCGGCTATCTGGACATGGCCAGGCCGCGCGATGGCCTGCATATCGTCACCCATGCCACCACCGACCGCATCCTGTTCGCAGGCAAGCGCGCCATCGGCGTGCACTACCTGGTGGGCAACAGCAGCGAAGGCATCGATGCACATGCGCGTCGCGAAGTACTGGTGTGCGCCGGTGCGATCGCCTCGCCGCAACTGTTGCAACGCTCCGGCGTGGGTGCGCCAGATCTGCTACGCGCACTGGACGTGCAATTGGTACACGACCTGCCCGGCGTCGGCCAGAACCTGCAGGATCACCTCGAGGTCTACATCCAGTACGCCTGCACCAAGCCGGTATCGCTGTATCCGGCGCTGCAGTGGTGGAACCAGCCGGCCATCGGTGCGCAGTGGTTGTTCGCGGGTACCGGCATCGGCGCCAGCAACCAGTTCGAGGCCGGTGGCTTCATCCGCACGCGCGAAGAGTTCGACTGGCCCAACATCCAGTACCACTTCCTGCCGGTGGCGATCAATTACAACGGCAGCAATGCGGTGAAGGAGCACGGGTTCCAGGCGCACGTGGGCTCGATGCGCACGCCCAGCCGTGGACGCGTGCATGCCAGGTCGCGCGATCCGCGCCAGCATCCCTCCATCCTGTTCAACTACCAGTCCACCGATCAGGATTGGCAGGAGTTCCGCGACGCGATCCGCATCACCCGCGAGATCATCGCCCAGCCCGCGCTCGATCAATACCGCGGCCGCGAAATCAGCCCCAGCGCCGATTGCAAGACCGATGCCGAGCTGGACGCGTTCGTGCGTTCGCGCGCAGAAACCGCCTATCACCCATCTTGCTCCTGCGCGATGGGCACCGACGACATGGCCGTGGTGGATGGACAAGGCCGTGTGCACGGCATGGAGGGTTTGCGCGTGATCGATGCCTCGATCATGCCGCGCATCATCACCGGCAACCTCAACGCCACCACCATCATGATCGCCGAGAAGATCGCCGACCGCATGCGCGGCCGCACGCCGCTGCCGGGCAGCACGGCGGATTACTACGTGGCGGGCGATGCGCCTGTGCGCGGGTGATGCTAGAAAACGCGGTGCGCCACCCTGGGTCGGGTGCGCGCTGCCCTCACCAGAAAGTTTGCAGGTTGTTTGCTGAAAGCCCGTTTTTCCGATCTCGTTGCGTTGCGGAGTTAATCGAATGCGCCATTACCGAAAAACGCACGTCATGCGGTGCTTGCAGCCATGCACACCGACTAACTCGACTGGTCCTTGCCCGCCCACCGTCGCGGGACCTTACGCGGCATGGATGCCGCGTAAGAGCCTACACGGACGTACTTGCGGCGTGTCCCGCGAGGGTGGGCGGGCAAGGGCCGTGCAGCCAAGCCGCAGATCAGCCTCTCTCCGCTTTACGACCGACCCGACCTGATGGACTAGAACTTCAAGTCGACCCGCGCATACCAGAAGCGGCCACCGGGAATGTCGTAGGTGGACGCGTCATAGCCGTTGAGCGAGCATGACAGGCAGATCGGCGGATCCTTGTCGAACACGTTGTTCAACCCGGCGGTGAGCTGCAGGCCCTTGAGCCAGTCGATGCGGTAGCCCACCTGTGCATCGTGGTAGGTGATCGCATCCAGCCGATTGGTGCCTTCGGTCGGGTTGGAACACACCGCGAACTCGACGGCATCGCCGCAGCGCTCGGTGAGCTTGGAAATGTGGCGAGCCGTCCACGATGCGGTCCAGTTGCCCAGCGACCAGTCCAGCACTGCGTTGCTGGTCCACTCGGGAATGGCGCTGTCCACCACTTCGACGCCCGGCCCCTGCGGTTGCCGCTGCCCTGCTGCGCCCAAGGCTTCGTAGCGACCCACGAAGGTGTTCTGCCAGGAGAGCTTGAAACGGCCCAATGCGCTTTCCGGCAGGGTCCAGAACAGGTCCACGTCCCAACCGTCGGTCTTGATCGAGCCCAGGTTGGTCAGGCGGTTGTTGAAGGTATTGATGCCGCCGGTGGACGCGCGCCCGATGCCGTCGCAGTACAACGCATCCAGCGTGTCCACGCACAGGTCCAGTTGCGTCTGCGCATTGATCGCCTGGATCGCGCCATCCACGTGGTGGCGATAGAACGTCACCTCCATGTCCAGCCGATCCGACCAGCTGGCATTGCTGGCGAAACCCGGGCTGAAGACGAAGCCGGCGCTGAAGCTGCGCGAGCGCTCCGGATCCAGCTGCTCGTTGCCACCGGTGGTGACCGAGATCTGCTGGTTGGCCTGCTGGTACCCACCCGGCACGCCGAGCGCAGCGCAGTTGGCGGCGCTGCCCCGTGGCGCAGTGCCGCCCAGGCCGATCGAACACGGATCGGACAATTGCAGGTCGGCGCGTGCCGCCGAGCCGAACAGCTCGCCGATGGTCGGTGCACGGAAACCTTCGGCGTAGCTGGTGCGCAGCACCAGCTCGTCGGTCACCTGCCAGCGCAGGCCGTACTTGGGGGTGAACTCGCCGCCGAAGGTGGAATAGTCCGAATAGCGTCCGGCGATGTTCAGATCCAGCTTGTCGCCCAACGAAGAGTTGGCGAAGATCGGGATATTGAGTTCAAGATACGCTTCGTTGACGTCGTAACTGCCGGCCGTCGGCAACGACGGCACGCCGTTGTAGCGCCCGGCCACGGTGAGCGGATCGGGTTGATAGGAGCCTTCGTACTTGCGGTATTCGTAGCCGGTGGCGAACGAGACGGCGCCGCCGGGCAGCTGGAACAGCTCGCTGCTGAGGTTGGCGGTGAACAGGCTCAGTTCGTTCTGGCTGCGGTCGCGCACCACCGGCTGGATCCAGCGCAGCATGTCCGGCGTGATGCTGCCGGCGCCGCTGAAGATGTCCAGCGGCACGCAGCCGGCCACCGCCGCGCAGGCGGCCGGATCGCCCAGCGCCAGATTGATGTTGTAGATGTTGTAACTGCCGTAGTTGGTCTGTTCGGCCTTGTTCTTGCTGTACATGCCGTTGACATCCCAGTACCAGGTGCGCGCGCCGCCTTCGAAGCTGCCCACCAGCCCGGTGCCGACATACTGCGTGTCCACCTGCTGCTCGTAGCGGCGCGGCCCGCCTTCCACCGGGCGTCGGCCGATCTGGATCAGATTGGTGGCCGAGTCCAGATCAAAGCCGAACGGATTGAAGGGATTGAGCGCCGAAATCCGGATGTTGTCGGCCAGCGGATTGCCGGTGCCGGCGTCGGGGCCGAGGAAGATCGGTTCCGGTGCGGCCTGATTGGTCGATTCGCGCCGGTTGCCCAGGGCCTTGACGTACCACTGCACATCGTCGGTGAAGTAGTAGCGGAACTGCGCGAACACGCCCTTGCGCTCGGACGGTGTCAGCAGCAGGTTCTGTTCGGCGAAGTTGTAACGGTCGGCGGTACCGAAGCAATGGTAGTCGTCGCTGCGCGTACAGCCGGCGCTGCCGTCGTAGCGGGGCGTACCCACGCCGGCATTTGGGGTGAGGTTCTGGCGGACGCCGGTGGTGGGGTCGACGAACTGGAAGCGTCCGTCCGGCGTCGCCGAACTACCGAACGTCAGCCCGGTGCCGGGAATCGGGAAGCGCGATTGCGCGCGGTCGCGCGCGTAGATCGGATCCTGCTTCACGTAGCTGGCGCCGAGGAACAGGCTGAAGTCCTCGCCGCTGGTGCCCCAGGCCAGGTCCACGCCCTGGTTGGCACCGTCGCCCTTGCCGTACTGGCCGTAGTTGAGCGTGACCTGCGCACCGTCGAAGCTGCGCCGGGTGATGATGTTGACCACGCCGGCGATCGCATCGGAACCGTACAGCGAGGAAGCGCCGTCTTCGAGCACTTCGATGCGCTCGACGATGGCCAGCGGGATGGTGTTGAGGTCGGTCGAGGAGCCCACGCCCGAGGCGGAGGATTCATTGACCCAACGGATGCCATCGACCAGCACCAGCACACGCTTGGAGCCGAGATGGCGCAGATCCACCTGCGCCGAGCCCGCGCCCACGCCGCCGCCATCGGGCGGAAAGCCGAAGTTGCCGGAGGAATTGAATTTGGCATTGAGCGCCGAGCCGGACGCAGTGAGCTCCTGCAGCACTTCGCCGATCGAGGTCAGGCCGGTGCGCTCGATGTCGGCGCGATTGAGCGTCTGGATCGGCACCTGCCCTTGCAACTCGGCGGTCTTGATGCGGGTACCGGTGACCTGCACGCTGTCGAGCGTACGCGTGGCCGGCGCGGCTTCGGGCTGCTGCGCCCAGACGAGTGTGGGAATCAGGCACAGCGACAACTGCACGGCCAGGCGCGACCGCGTTGGGCAAATCAGACGCTTCATCCTTTCTCTCTCCGGAAGGATTTGGTAAGTGTCCGCACGCCCCCGTGCCCTGCGGTCCGCCCCGAGTTTTAAATGAAACCTTAACGCTCCGCAATCGGGCGATGCAGCACTGCGATGCGCGTCGCAGTCATGGTCGGGGTATCCCCGCCGTATTGAGGGGCGCAGGCCGCATGGATCCGCCCATCCGAGCGCAGCCTATGATCGATTGCAGCTCTGCCGTGCAACGCATGCGCTGCCGCCACCATCGCACGTTCACCCGGGCGCTCAGCCCTGCTTCGGTATCATCGCGCGATGACCTCCGCCCCCCGTTTCGCTTCTCTCGTCGCCGGCGTGCTGTGCCTGTGCGGCACCGCCCTGCACGCGCAGGATCTCGACCCGCAATTGAGCGCGATGCGCGATGCGCTCGCCGCCGCCGAGCGCGGCCAGTCCGATCCCGCACAGCTCACCGCCCTGAGCCGCCATCCGTTGTATGGCTGGCTGGAGTTCGCCACGCTCAAGCGCGGTATCGACAACGTATCCAACGCGCAGGCGCAGGGTTTCCTGCAACGTTACGCCGGCCAGCCGGTGGCGGAGAGCTTCCGCAGCGTCTGGCTGCCGGCGCTGGCGCGTCGGCAGGACTGGAATGCCCTGCTGGCCAACTGGAAGACCACCGACAACATCGGCCTGCGCTGCGCGCAGCTGACCGCGCGGCAGGCAACCGGCAAGCTGGATGCGCAGTGGAGCCGCGACGCGCTCACCCTGTGGCGCAACGGCAAGGCCTTGCCCGATGCCTGCGACCCGGTGCTCGCAACCCTGGAATCGCGCGGCGAGCTGACGCCTGCGCTGCGTTGGGAGCGCGTGGAGGCGGCCGCCGATGCGCAGCAGCCTGCGATCATGCGCACCGCCGCACGCGGTCTGCCGGCCGCCGATCTGGCGCTGGCCAACGACTACGCCGCGTTTCTCGACAAGGTCCACCCGCGTGCACTGGGCTGGCCCAAGAGCGAGCGCAGCCGCCGCATCGCTGTCGATGGGCTGGCCAAGCTGGCCAAGAGCGACCCGGACGTGGCCGAACAACAACTGCCGCAGTTCGCTGGTGCCCTGGATTTCAGCGAGGCGCAACGCGGGCAGGTGCTGTATCAGATCGCGCTGTGGACGGTGGCCTCGTACCTGCCGGATTCGGCACGGCGGCTCAACGCGGTACCCGACGCCGCTTACGACGAGCGCCTGCACGAATGGCGGGCGCGCGAGGCAATGGCGCGCGGCGACTGGCCGGCGGCGCTGGCCGCAATCCGCAAGATGCCGGCCACCCAGCGCGCCGATTCGCGCTGGCAATATTTCGAAGCGCGCCTGACCGAGAAGACCGGCTCGGCCGCAGCCGCACAACCGCTGTACCGCGCCGCCGCGCAGTCACCCACCTTCCATGGCTTCCTCGCCGCCGACCGCCTGCGCCAGCCGTACCGGATCTGCCCGTGGGAGCCCAAGGACAGCCCGCAGGCCAAGGCTGCAGTGGCGCGTGACCCGGCATTGACCCGTGCGATTGCGTTGTTCCAGATCGATCGCCCCGGTTGGGCGGTGGCCGAATGGAACGATGCCGCCAGCCGTTTCGACGACACCCAGCGTCGCCTGGCAGTGGAAGTGGCCAGCGACAACGGCTGGTTCGACCGCGCGGTGTTCGCGCTCGGCAAGCAACCGGACGAACAGCGCCTGTATGCGCTGCGCTTCCCGCTGCACCACGACGACAGCATCCGCCGCGAGGCTGCCAGGAATGCGATCGATCCGGCCTGGGTGGCGGCGGAGATTCGCGCCGAAAGCATCTTCAACCCGCGCGCGCGCTCGCCGGCCAACGCGATGGGCCTGATGCAGGTGTTGCCGGGCACCGGTGCGGCCGTGGCCAAGGGCATCGCCCTTCCCGGTTACGCGGGTGCGGCCAGCCTGTACGAGCCGGAGACCAATATCGCCATCGGCACCGCCTACCTGCGTCAGTTGCTCAACACCTACGGGCTGCCGTATCTCACCATTGCCGCTTACAACGCCGGGCCGGGCCCGACCGGCCGCTGGCAGTCGCAACGGCCGAACTTCGACCCGGATTTCTGGATCGAAACCATCAGCTACAAGGAAACGCGCGACTATGTCGCGCGCGTGCTGGCCTTCAGCGTGATCTACGACTGGCGACTCAACGGCGACATGCTGCCGCTGAGCGACCGCTTGATGGGCAAGCTGGTGGACAAGCGCCAGAAGCCGGTGTGCACGCCAGGCCAGGCGACCAATAACGCGGCGCAGGACTAAGCTCCCAATCAGCCGCCGAGCATTGCGGCCGGATGAGGTGATCGTGCTTGCGCGGTTGCGCGTGGTTGTCTTGGCCTGGGGCGCAAGCTAGGCGATGCCGCTCTGGTACTTGCCTTTCGTTCTCTCCTAAGCTTCGGGCTTTGAGGCTTCAGGCTCTGAGGCTCTGAGGCTCTGAGGCCAATCAAGATTTTCCGTCGTTGCGTTGTTCGGTGCATCGAAGGCTCGGGTCGTCGAGGGGCGCGATGCCCTCACCGCTTGCGGGACACGCCGTGAATCCGTCCCTGAAGGCTCGGTGGCGGCATCCGTGCCGCCACACGGTCCCGCAGCCGGCAAGGGCACCGCACCAGGATGTTGGTCGGTGGCCGCGTGAAAAGCTGTCTGTCGGCGACGTGCATTGGACGTTGAACCGGCGCATCAGTAGCCAACAATACGAAACACGCATAGCTCTTGACCACGCACACCGACCATCCCGACTGGTCCTTGCCCGCTCACCGTCGCGGGACCTTACGCGGCATGGATGCCGCGTAAGAGCCTACAGGGACGTACTTGCGGCGTGTCCTGCGATGGTGGGCGGGCAAGGGCCCTGCAGCCAAGCCGTGGATCAGTCGCCCTACGACGCGCGCAGCGCATCGGGCATCATGTGCGGATGAAGATCTATCTCGTTGGCGGCGCCGTCCGCGATGCCTTGCTCGGCCTGCCGGCCGGCGACCGCGACTGGGTGGTGGTCGGTGCCGATCAGGCGCAGATGCAGGCGCAGGGATTCAAACCGGTGGGCAAGGATTTCCCGGTATTCCTGCACCCACGCAGCGGCGAGGAATATGCACTGGCGCGCACCGAGCGCAAGTCCGGCCGCGGCTATCGCGGCTTCGTGGTGGACGCCGATCCCTCGGTAACGCTGGAAGAAGACCTGCTGCGCCGCGATTTCACCATCAATGCGATTGCCCGCGACGAGGACAGCGGTGCGTTGGTGGACCCGTATGGCGGTGCGCGCGATCTGCAGGCGCGCGTGCTGCGGCATGTGGGGCCGGCATTTATCGAAGATCCGGTGCGCGTGCTGCGTGCAGCACGCTTCATGGCGCGTTTTGCCGCACTCGGCTTCACGCTGGCACCGGAGACCGCGGCATTGATGCGCCAGATGGCAGCCAGTGACGAGTTGGACAGCCTGGTGCCGGAACGGGTCTGGCAGGAACTGCGCCGCGCGTTGACCTGCGCGCAACCATCGGCCTTCCTGCACACGCTGCACGACACCGATGCGCTGCGCGTGATCCTGCCGGAAATCGATGCGCTGTACGGCGTGCCGCAACGTGCGGAATTCCATCCGGAGGTCGACACCGGCATCCACCAGGAGATGGTCAGCGACATGGCCGCACGCCTGGCACCGGGCGATGCGCTGATCGGCTTCGCTGCGTTGACTCACGACCTGGGCAAGGCATTGACGCCGCCAGAGCAATGGCCGCGCCACCTCATGCACGAGCAGCGCGGCGTCGCGCCGTTGCAGGCGCTCTGCGAACGGCTCAAGGTGCCGCAGGACTACCGCCAGCTTGCCATCACCGCCTGCCGCGAGCATCTCAACGTGCATCGCCTGCCCGAACTGCGCAACAGCACCGTTCATGAATTACTGGTGCGCTGCGACGGTTTTCGTCGGCCCGAGCGCATCGCCCAACTGGCGCTGGTCTGCGAGGCCGACAAGCGTGGACGTTTGGGCAGCGAAGACGCCGCCTATCCCCAGGGCGAACAGCTCAGGCGACTGCATGCCGCCGCGCTCGCCATCAATGCACGCGATCTGGCGGCGACCGGATTGCAGGGGCCGCAGATCGGCGATGCATTGGCCAAGGCGCGTGTTGCCGCGATTGCGGCCCTGCGCAGCCGTGATGGGTAGCGCGGGCCAGGCGCAGTGAGCCGGCGTACACGCTGCACACTGCAGCGGCTGCAGTGCGCAGCCGCCCGGCCCATTCACAGCTTGAAATTCAGGCTCAGCATGAAGGAACGGCCGTTCTTGTAGAGGTAGTACGGCTGGTTCTTGTTGCCGATGTAGCTGAAGTAGGTTTCGTCCAGCAGATTGGTGGCTTCCAGCGCCACCCGCAGCCGCTCGGTGGCCTGGTAGCCGAACGAAGCGTCGACCTGGGTGAAGGCGTCGGTCATCTGCTGGCCGTTGAGCCGGCCGATCTGGGTGAAGTACTCCGAGCGCCAGCCCAGGTTCACCCGCGCACTCCACTTGCCCTGCTCGTAGTACGGGCTGATGTTGTAGGCGTTGCGCGAGTTGTACGGCAGGCTATAGTCGCCATCGGTGTTGGCGTCGGAATAGGTGTAGTTGGCCACCACGCCGAAGCCGTTGCCGAAGTTGTGCTGCAGGTTGAGCGCCACGCCCTGCACCTTGGCATCGCCGGCATTGGTGGGCACCGAGGTCTGGTAGGTGCTCGATCCACCGGTGGCGTTGTTGAAGAACACCCGGTCCTGCACGGTGGTGAGGATGTAGTTGGAAATGTCGCGCGAGAAGAATTCGGCGCTGAGCAGGCTGCTGTCGGCGAAGTACCATTCCAGCGATGCGCCCAGGTTGGTGGACTCGTACGGACTCAGGCCGGGGTTGCCGGTGGAAGCGGTCAAAGTGGTGTCGTCGGTGGCCACGTACGGGGTCATATTGGTGTAGCGCGGCCGCGCGATGACCTTGGACGCGGCAAACCGCAGCATCAGGTCGTCGCGCAGGTCATAGGCGATATTGAAGGCCGGCAACCACTTGCCGTAGCTGCTGAGAAAGTTGACCGGCGTGTAGCTGCCGCCCGGCGCATAGCTGAAGCCATCGGTGGAATCACGCGTATGCACGTAGCGCACGCCGATGTTGCCGCGATAGCGCTCGCCGGAGAAGTTGCCCTGCAGGAACCAGGCGCGGTTCTGTTCCTCGATGCTGTAGTTGCCGGCGTAGCTGATCGGCAGGCCCGCATCGCCTTCCAGGCCACCGATGTAGCGGCCGATCGCGCCACGGCCGATGGTGGCCCAGCGTTGCATGTCGGCGCTGGTGGACAAGCCATCCAGGTACCCGGACGGAGTGATGCCTGGCGAGAAATCCGCCAGCGTGCTGCCGTCGTTCGGCGCCCAGGTGCGGCTGTAGGACGACTGCCCGGTGGCATGGTTGGTGAGCTTGATGCCGGTGAGGATCTGGGTGAACGGCCCCCACTCCACTGCGTGATCGAAGTCCAGTTGCAGGTAACGCTCCTTGTCGTACTGCGGGCTGTGGCTGGCGGAGACGTTGTTGAGCTGCATCGCCGCCGTATTGGTGGGATCGGTGCTGTAGTCCATCGCGGTGCGGCGCCCGTCGATGGTGTAGCTGTAGCCGGCCAGGTTGCGGAACTGGATGCCGTAGATGCGCTCGGCACCGCCCTGCGAGCTGGTGTACCCGACCTGGCTGGAGGCGTTCCAGCCATCGCCATGCCAGTCGGCGCGCAGATGGATGCTGCCGGTGCTGACATCGCTGTTGCGCAGGTAGCCATCCAGGAAGGTGGTGGACCGATCGCCGAAGGTGCCCGAGGTGGCTACGCCGTTCTCGAAGCCCAGCGCCTGCGCATCGCCTGGATTGGATCCCCAGTAGCCGTAGCGGCTCTGGTTGTAGTTGTCGAAGTTCTCGGTGACGTACAGACCGGTCAGGTTGAGCTCGAAGTCGGCATCGGGCTTCCACTGCAATGCGGCGCTGATGCCATCGCGTTTGCGTGTCTGCTGGAATAGCGCGGTGTTGATCGAGGTGGGAAACACGCCGGTGTTGTTACCGACCACCGCAGGCGGAAACGCAGCACCGGCGACATCGTCGTAACCGAAGATCTCCACACCTTCGCGGCGCAGCACACGCTGCGAATGCATCACCGAGGTCAGCACGCCGAAGGTTTCGTCCTGGTTCTTCCAGCTGTAGAGCGCGGAGGCGTTCGGCTTGCCCTCGTCGGAGCGATCGTTGTACCCGTAGCTCACTGTCCCGGTGAGCGTATTGCGATCGAGCTCCAGCGGCTTGCGCGTGTGCACGATCACGGTGCCGCCGATCGAACCTTCGTCGATGCGCGCTTCGGGGGTCTTGTAGACCTCCATCAGCCCCACCACTTCCGGTGCCAGGGTGCTGTAGTTGAACGAGCGGCTATCCGGGTCGTTGGGATCGCCGCCCCAGCTGGTGGAGGCAATGGTCTGGCCGTTGAGCAGCACGCGGTTGAGCGCCGGATCGGTTCCCAGGATGCTGACCTTCTCGCCTTCACCGAATTGGCGATCCACGGTAATGCCGGACAGGCGCGACAACGATTCGGCCACATTGGTATCGGGGAACTTGCCGATGTCTTCGGCACTGATCGCATCCACGATCGCATCGGCATTGCGCTTGACGTTGAGCGCCTTGCCCAGGCTGGCCTGGTAGCCAACGACCTTGATTTCGTCCAGCGTGGACACCGATGGATTGGTCGGCGGCTGTTGCTGCGTGGATGCGGAAACGGGCGGTTGCTGGGCGGCGGAGGATGCCGGCGACTGTTGCGCAAGTGCCGGAAACGCCGCCGCGCCAGTCAGGGCAGCGCCACCGAGCAGCAGCGTGCGCACCGCCGCGCTCAAGCGGGCGTGTCGTGGCGAGCGCCGCCACGCGACCTCGCCCGACCGGGCATTGCATGGCTGTACCGTGCTGGCGACAACGTTGCCCGGCGAGCGCCGTGCAGGGGCGCGCTGTGTCGCGGCACAGAGGTGACCGGATGCAGCGCAAAGGATGGAGTTTGCAGAGACAGACAGCGGTAGCAGGCAGGGAAGCATTGCATTGACCTCGTGGCAAAGACGTCAGGTCGCAACCGTCCGGTTGCGCTGGCGCGCGCGTTGCGCGCCACGCTGCGATCCGCCCCCTGTGCCAGACCGCAAGCAACGATCCGCATGACCCCATCGGTACACGGATCCAAACGCAAGGCCGATCATGGTCGGCCAGCGAGATGTGATCGAACGGAAGAGATTTCCTATTCGTTGACAACGTTATCAGCGAAGGTGCCTTCCGCCAGTGCGGCTGTCAACCCGGAAACGAGCGCGTATCCACGTTGTGCGGAAAACGCCGTCCTGCACGACGACAATGGAATGACCACGTGATCGCGATCGCATTCACTGACACAGGTGTGCGGTGCACTGCGCCTGAAACGTCGCCCCCGTAAGGCTGCGCACTGAAATGTTTCGCCGCGTGGTGCAGACAATCCCTTCTTCACGAGGTCCCTTCCGTTCCCCATGCCCAGCGCACACCTTGCCTGCGTCAGCTGCTCTCAGTCGCGCTGCCCGGCCACCCAGGTGTTCAAGACCTGCACGTCGTCATCCACCAGCACCAGATCGGCCTGATAGCCGGGCGCGATGCGGCCCAGGCGCTTGCCCAGGCCGATGCATTGCGCCGGATACGTGGACGCCATGCGCGCGGCTTCGGCCAGGTCCACGCCCAGCCAGCGCACGCTGTTGCGCACGGCGGTGGCCATGTCCAGCGCCGAGCCGGCCAGAGCGCCGTCGGCATTGCGTACCACGCCATCGACGGCGGTGATGGTTTCGCCGTACAGATCGAAGCTGGGGCTGTCGCTGCCGACCATCGGCATGGCATCGGTGACCAGCAACAGCTTGCCGCGCGGCTTGGCCACCAGGGCCACGCGCAGGCTGGCCGGATGCACGTGCACGCCATCGACGATGACGCCGCACCACACATTGGGATCTTCCAGCGCCGCGCCCACGGCGTTGGGCTCACGCCCGGCCAGCTGCGACATCGCGTTGAACAGATGCGTGAAGCCGCATACGCCGGCGGCGATGCCGTCGTGCGCCTGTTCGTAGCTCGCAGCGGTATGCCCGGCGAACACGATCGCGCCGCCAGCGACGAAGGCACGGATATCGTCCAGAGGCACGCGCTCGGGCGCCAGCGTGATCAGGGTGACGCCGTTGTCCAGCGAGGTATCCACCGCGATTTCGTGCGCATCCGGCAGGCGAAACTTGCGCGCATCGTGCGTGCCCTTGCGTGCAGGACTCAGGTAGGGGCCTTCCAGATGGATGCCCAGCACGCCGGGCACGCCTTGTGCGATGGCCTGCCGCGTCGCCTCGATTGCTTCGGCCATCACCTGCGCGGTATCGCTGATCAGGGTCGGCAGCAGGCCGGTGGTGCCGAAGCGGCGGTGGGCCGCTGCGATCGTGGCCAGCGCCTGCGGATCGCGTGCGTTGTTGAACAACACCCCGCCGCCGCCGTTGACCTGGATGTCGATGAAACCCGGCAGCAAGGTGGCGCCGCCCAGATCCACGCGCGTGTGCGCCTGCGCCACGCGTGCATCGTCGGCCGGCACGACCGCCTGGATCTGCGCATCGTCCAGCAACACGGCCAGACCGTCCTGCAGACCATCGTCGGTCAATACGCGCGCATTGCACAGCGCCTGAATCGGGGAAGCATCCATGTTCAAACGGTTTCCGTGACCTTGTTCAAGTGCGGCGGCAGATCGGGATTATGGCCGCGCTGCAGGGCCAATGCATTGATCGCGCGGTAGAAGCTCTGCACGGTCAGCAGCGGTGCGCAGGCCGGATGCGTGGCATCGACCAACGGCAGATCGCCATCGGGAGCCGCCAGCCACACCTGCGCACCACGCGCGCGGAATTCGGCCGCCAGGGCACGCGTGCCGGCACCGGTTTCGTCCGGCTGCGCGAACGCCAGCACCGGAAAGCCCGGGCCCACCAGCGCCATCGGGCCGTGCTTGACTTCGGCCGAGCTGTAGGCTTCGGCATGCAGGCCACAGGTTTCCTTGAACTTCAATGCCGCTTCCTGCGCCGCGCCCAGGCCCAGGCCGCGACCGAGCACGAACAGGTTGTGCGCAGGCACCAGGCCCGCTGTCAGTGCGGACCAGTCGGCCTGCCAGGCAGTACGCAACTGCTGCGGCAAGGCCTCCACTGCGGCGAGCAGTGCGGGGTCGTTCTTCCACACTGCACCCAGCTGCAGCACTGCCGCCAGCGAAGCGAGATAGCTCTTGGTCGCGGCCACGCTCTGTTCCGGACCTGCGCCGAGCGGAATCACCACCTCGGCCAGCTGCGCCAGTGGCGAACCTTCCACGTTGACCAGCGCCACCACGCGCGCGCCGGCAGCCTTGGCGGCTTCGGCATTGCGCAACAGGTCCGGGCTCTTGCCCGATTGCGAGATCACGATATACAGCGCGCCGCGCAGGTGCAGCGGCGCCGCATACACCGAGCCCACCGACGGCGACGCCGAGGCGGTGACGATGCCCAGCTGCGTTTCGAACAGGTACTTGGCATAGGTGGCCGCATGATCGGAGCTGCCGCGCGCGCAGGTCACCACGAACGGCGGCGGGTTCTCGCGCAGCGACTGCGCCAGCGCGGCGATGGTGTCGGCGTTGCGTGCGAACTGTGCGGCGACCACGTCGGCGGTCTGTGCCGCCTCGCGGAACATCAGGGTCTCGGTTTCGAGGGGGAGGCTCATCTGGACTCAGGCGGATTCGGGGGGAAGGGGTTTGCCGGTGGACGCGGGTGCCGGCGCAGTGGAGCCACGCACTACCAGTTGCGGCACGAAACCGCGGTTCTGCAGTTGCGCCGGCTGGTCGTCGTAGGCATCGCTGCGCAGCTGGCTGATCAACAGGCGTGCGGCGTGCCGTGCGATGTCGTCGGTGGCCTGCTTGGCGGTGGTCAGCGCCGGCCACGACTGGCGCGAGAACGGGCTGTCTTCGAAACCGGCGATCGACAGCTGATACGGCACGTTCATACCGGTGGACTTGGCCGCTGCCAGCACGCCGGCGGCGATCTCATCGTTGCTACCGAAGATGGCGGTGGGCGGTTCGCGCAGCGACAACAACCGGCGCGCGCCACGGAAACCGTCGTCGAAGGTGTAGTCGCCGGGGATCACCAGATGCTTGTCCAGGGTGATGCCGTAATCCTTCAACGCCGCCTCGTAGCCGGCATAGCGTTCGCCACTGGAGCGATGCTGCGGACCGCCCCACAGGAAGCCGATGCGCTGGTGGCCGAGCTGGATCAGATGCTCGGTGATCTCATAGGCCGCATCGCGGTCGTCGATGTAGACGCACGGGCCATCGCCGGGATCGTCGGTGGCGGCGATGATGCGCACGCTCTTGATGCCGCGCGCAGCCAGGCCGGCCAGCAATTCGGGGCGTTCGGACATCGGCGCGGTCAGCACCACCCCGGCCAGACGCGAGCGCTGCACCCATTCGGCCAGTTCTTCGGCCAGCAACGGCGAGGTGGAATCGCAGGGATGGATCTGCAGACCGAAGCCGGTTTCACGGCACGCGGCCAGCACGCCGTTCTGGATGCCGATGATGTGGTAAGGATTGGGGTTGTCGTACACCAGGCCGATCACGAACGGCGTGCCGCTGCGCAGATTGCGCGCGGACGGATCGGGTTCGTAGTCGAGATCGGCGATGGCGCGCAGCACGCGCGCGCGCGTGGCCTGCATGACCGAGGGCTCGTTGTTGATCACCCGCGACACGGTCTTCAACGAGACCTTGGCGCGCTCGGCGACGTCTTTGATGGTGGGCCTGCGCATGGAAGTGCCTTGGTCGTCGGATCGCGTCATGCCGGCGCGCTCACTTGGCCTGGGCCGGCAGGCCCACGCGGTGACCGCGCAGCGAATAGAACAGGATGTACAGATAGCACGGCACCATCAGCGCAGCGAACACGACCTGGAAGTCGTAATGCTGCTTGAGGATGGCGAACAGCTGCGGAATGATCGCGCCGCCTGCAATGCCCATCACCAAGAGTGCCGAGCCGATTTCGGTGAATCGGCCCAGTCCGCGAATGGCCAGCGGAAAGATCGCCGGCCACATCATGGCGTTGGCGAAGCCAAGCGCGGCGACGAAGCCCACCGACACGTAGCCAGGCCACATCATTGGGTTGGCGATGCCGAAAGAGGCGACAAGGTCCACCGACACGTAGCTTGGGGCGAACAAGGCACCCAGCGAGAACAGCACGCCCAGCACCGCCGACACGCTCAGGTAGCGCGCCTGCGAAATGACGCGCGGAATCAACACCAGGCCGGCGATGTAGCCCAGCAGCATCGCGCCCAGGGTGTAGGAGGTGAAGATCTTGGTGCTGTCCAACGGCAGATTGAGGCTGTGGCCATAGGTACCGATGGCATCGCCGGCCATCACCTCCACGCCGACATAGACGAACAGGCACAACACGCCCAGCCACAGGTGCGGGAACTGGAAGATGCTGGATTTCTGCACGCCACCGGTCGCGCCCGGCGTGGCGTTGGCCTCGGAGGGCTTGAGCTCGGGCAACGGCGAGAACAGCACGCCAATGGCCAGCAGCAGCAGGACGCCCGACATGACCAGATACGGCGCGTGAATCTTGGCAGCGAAGGCGGTGAGCAAGGCTTCCTTGGTCGCCGCATCGGCGCTGGCCACCTGTTCGGACAGGTCACCAATGCCGTGCAGCACCAGCGAGCCGATCAGGATCGGCGCCAGGATGCCGGCAACCTTGTTGCAGATGCCCATCAAGGCGATGCGGCGCGCGGCGCTTTCGATCGGCCCAAGAATGCTGATGTACGGGTTGATCGCCGTCTGCAGCAAGGCCAGGCCGCTGCCGATGACAAACAGGCCGCCCAACGCGCCCGGATACCAGCGCTGCGTGGCGAACTGGCCAAAGCCTGCTGCGCCCACGGCCATCACCACCAGGCTCAGCGCCAGGCCTTTCTTCATGCCGGTGCGCTTGAGAATCCACGACGAGGGCAAGGCCAGAAAGAAGTACGACAGGTAGAACACCATCAGCACCAGGAACGCGTTGACCTCGTTGAGGTCGAACGCCAGCCGCACGAAGGTGATCAGCGGCCCGTTGATCCAGGTAAAAAAACCGATGATGAAGAACAGCACGCCGACGATGGCGATCGAGACAACGGGATTTGCGGGCCTGGCGGTAGTCATGAATCGGCGGGCTCTGAGGTTGTCGTAAGGAATGCCGTCGGCGTCAGCGGCGCAGTTCGGCGACGAAGTCGTAGAAGTCGTTATGGCAATAGGTGTCGGTCAGCTCGATCGCACTGCCGTCGCGGGCGTAGCCCACGCGCACCACGTGCAGGATCGCCTCGCCGGTCTTCATGCGCAGATGCTCGGCCAGCCGCGCGGGAAGATTGATGGCGCGGAAGTACTGCAGTGCGCGCACCACCGGCGTGCCCTGCGCATCCAGGTAGCTGTAGAGCGAATCGCCCACCTGCTGGGGGTCGGAGACGATACGCTGCGGCAGCACGGCGTGTTCGTAAGCCATGACGCGGTCATCGGCGCTGCGCAGACGCGTCAGCGAGGCCACCGCCGCATCCGGCGACAACCCCAGCCGCAGGATCTCCTCGCCATGTGCCGGGCGCAGACGCCGCTCAAGCCAGCGCGTGCCGGGCTCGTAGCCCTTGATGCGCAGCGTCTCGCTGAAGCTGGTAAGCCCGCTGAGCTGGTGCTGGATCTGGGTGGTGACGAAGGTGCCGGCGCCCTGCCGGCGCGACACCAGACCCTGTTCGACCAGCACGTCCACCGCCTGGCGCAGAGTCACCCGCGAAATCTGCAGCCGCTCGCACAACTGGCGCTCGGCCGGCAGGGCTTCGCCGGCCTTCCACTGACCACCGCGGATGGCATCGGTGAGCTTGGCGGCCAGCTGCAGGTACAGCGGGGTTGGCGCGGAGGCGTCCAGGTGCAGCTCGTCCAGTCGCTTGTCGGCGTCTGCCTTGGCCTTGACCATCGTTGTCTCCGCCAGCCTAAATTCGATAGGTCCAATATAGTACCAATCGGCCAGACTGCACCAGCCCCTTCACCGCCGGGCTTGCCGAACCCGCGAATCGGCCGGGGGATGGCCGAACGGGCGCGGTCGAACTGGTATGCATCGCTCGATCCAGTCGGCAATGGTCTGCTGCGATGGCGCGATGCGCGACTGCGTGATTCGTTGCATGACTGCAGTCGCGGAGCATCTGGCTGGTGAAGGAGCATCTGGCTGGTAGATCAGACCACTCGCGTGGGACGCGACACGCGCGACCCGATCGACCGCCTGGTGTGGGCGTGCAGTGCCGTGCATGCACCGCCGGCACCGGTCGCGCTGCCGCCGCGTTGCGAACGCCCTGCGGCGCCTGAACTACAGCCGGCCTTCGTCGCGCCTGACCAGCCAGCGCTCCGGCGTCTGCGCAAAGCCCAGCAACTGCAGGCCCAGTCGCAAGGCGGTGTCGCTGCCCGGTTCGACCTGGGTACGCCATTGCCAATGGCCGCTGCGCTGCAGGCGCAGTTCGGCACGCAGTTGCACCCCATCCGGCAGTCCGCCATCGGGCGCGAGTGCCAGCACCATCGCATCGTCCACGCAACGCGGGCTGCCGCGCAGCCGCAACGGCAGCAACCCCGCAGCTTCGCCCGCTTCGCTGGGCAGCACCTGCACGACTACATTGCCGCCCGCCTGCCTGCACCGCGTGGCGTCGAAGATCGTCTGTACATCGCGCAGGTCGACCGACAGATCCATCAGCGTCACTCCGCCAGGCTGGCGTAGCAACAAGCGGCCGCTGGCCTGCTCCACTCCCTGTCGTGCGCCTTGCACGGCGATGGCCTGCACGTCGGCCGAGCGCAATTGCACCTGGCGTTCGCCACGCAACAGCGGCAAGGCCCGCAGGCGCACGCCGACATCGCCCAGCTGCAGGCTGTTCCAGCGCACGTCGCGCAGGGTGCCGTTCCAGATCGACCCCTGTGCCTCCAGTGCGGAAAACGGCAGGTCCTCCGTCGACAACAGCAGACGCAGCGGAAAGGTGGCGATCACGCCAGCGGCGAGCAGCAGCATGCCCAGCAGCGCCAAGCGCAAGGCCCTCATGGCGCGACACCCGTCATCGTGCAGCGCACCTGCAACTGGCCATCGCGACGGCTGATCTCGAGCCGACTCGGTGCCAGATTCTCGCGCCGAGCCAACTGCTCCAGCCAGGCGAACAGGCTGGCACTGGCAACGGCATCGATCTGCAGCTCGAGCGTTCCTGCCGGATTGCGGCGGTGATGGGTGATGGCGATATTGGCCTCGCGCGCACTGCGCAGGATGCGATCCAGCGGAACCGCCGCCACTGTACTGGCGCGTTGTGAAGCGCGCGCAGTCAGCAGCGCGTCGGCGGCCTGGTCATAGCGGGCCTGGGCGCTGGACGTCCAGTGCCGCAAGGGCACCCACAGGGCGTACCACGCAACGAAGGCGGCCACTGCCACCGACATGGTCGCCAGCATGATCCGCTCACGCGACGCGCGCGCCTGCCACCAGGTCCGCAAGGCGTGGTTCATCGCGGCGGCTCCAGCTGCACGATGGTGCGTATGCGCGCGTCGTCGGGCTGGCTCGGCGAAGGCCGCGGCTGCCAGCCGGCGTCGCGCAAGCGGGCGGCCAGGTGCTGCAGCTGTGCCGCATCGGCATGCAGCAAGGTGAGCCGCATCGCGCCGCTTTGCTGGTACGTCAGCGCATCCAGCTCCACGCCAGGCGTCGCTTCGACGGCGGAAAAGACGGCCGCCAGGCGCGGGGCGAACGCGTCCGGGATCGCGCCAGCAGGTGCCGCGGCCGCATCGGATGCGCCGCGCGCGTCGCGGGCGCCGGGCAGCGCGGCGGTGCGCCGTTGCAGCAGCTGCGCAGCGATCTCGTAGCGCAGGGTCTGCGCCAGCGACAGCACTACCGGCGACAGCAGCAACAGCGCAAGCAGCAGGGTCAACCGGCGTGCGGCCATGCCGGCGCGTGGGCGGGAAGTTGGCGCGAACGCCTGCTGGCACAGGTCGAGGGGCGCGGCAACGGCCTGCCGGGCGAACTGCGCGATTGCCTGTTGCGAATCCGGATCCGGCGGCAGTGCCGGCGCCATGGGGAGCGTGGCGATCAACAGCTGCGCGAGCGGCGGCTCCAGGCTGCAGGCGATCTGCGAGCCGCGCAGCAGCCAGCGCCCATCCCATTGCAGCAGTGCGGGCGGCTGGTCGGCGGCCGGCTCGGGCAGCAACAGACAGTCCGGCACCACGGCATCGGGCACGATGCCCAGGCTCGCCGCACGTTCCAGCCACCGTTGCATCACTGCCGTGTCCACCGCCGCCACCAGCCGCGTGCCGTCGGCATCGGCGTGCGTGGCGATCGCCACGTGCAGGGTCTGCACAGCCACTGCCAGGTGTTCGGCCAGCTGCAGCCGCGCGGCGGCCACCGATTGCGCCATGCTGCGCCCGGGCAACGCCATCCAGCGCAGATGCACGTCGACCCCGGGCACCACCAATACAGTGCGCGCATCCGCGACGATCCGTGCGCTGCAATCGCCTTGCCACACCACCTGCCCCTGCGCATCCACGCGCACGGCTGTCGGTGGCGTTGTGGTCTCGGCCGGCAACAGCACCAGCGTGGTCATCATGTATCCGAACTCCATTGACGTGCCACCAGCCGCACGCGGCCGGCCGGATCCTGATGCAGCAGGGCTTCCAACAAGACCTGCGCACCGGCATGCTCGACCTCGCTGTAGAGGGAAAAATACCCGCTGCGTAAGTGCACCTGCTGCAACATCGCATCCGATGGCGCGGCCTGCAGCAGGGCCGGCGTGTTGAAAAACACCGCCGGATCGCGCCACCCGCCTGCCGGGCGCGCGGCGATCACCCGACGTGCCGAGGGCAGCTGCAGCCTGCCTTCGGTCAGCGCCACCAATACCGGCGCATCCTGCAGGCGCAACGTGTTGATATTGACCGGCGACAGCCGCCCTTCCGGCAATGCGCAGACATACGGCTGCAGCAAGGCGATGCGCTCGCCCGTGTAACCGGCGATGGCGCGTAACTCGCTGACGCCGGCCAGCAGGGTGGCGCCGGTCCGCGAGGGCAGCGCCGATTGCAGATACCGATCGTCTTCGGCGCCGTGTGCGCCGGGTCGGTCGTCGCTGTCGATCCAATCCACCAGCGCATCGGTCAATGCCTGCGCCTGTGGCGACGCGATGCCCAGTGCCTCGAGCAATGCCTGGTACTGGCGCGCACCGTCGTCGCTGCGCTGCCATTGCTCGGGCGCTCCGGCGACCACGCTATTGAGGTTGAAGCAGCTACCGCGATCGCGCAGCCGCACGCTGACCATGCCATCGTCCAACGGGAACGCCACCGGCCGATCGTTCCACCCCCCGTCCAGCGTGGTGCGCAACGGGTCGCGCCTGGCCAGCGCCTGCAGCCGCTGACGTGCCACCGTCTCGCTGCCCAGCGCATACCACTGCGCCTGCGTCATCGCCTCGCCATTGCCGCTGCGGCGCAGGCCAAAGCGCAGATCGTCCAGCACCGCGACCATCAGCAAGGTCATCACCGCCACCAGCAGCAACACCGTCAACAGCGCGGCGCCGCATTGCCGCGGGGGTGCATGCACCGGTTTCATGCGCGGCCCTCCGGCAGCAGGAACAACTGACGCACGCGCCCCCATTGCTCCAGGTCCAGTTCCAGCGCGATCGCATCCGGCAACGCTTCCAGTCCGCCGCTCCAGCCATCGCTCCACTGCGCGCGGTAGTGGAACGCCACCACGGCCGAGCGCACGCCACGCATCAGCACCTGCGGCGCGCCGGCCGCGGCGCCATCCAGTGCCGGGCGTGCGCTGCGCTCCAGGCGCCCTTCCACCACGCGGTACTCCACATACTGCAGCGCCGCGCGTGGTGCCTGATCCGGATTGCTCCAGCCGCGCCGTACGAATCCGAACAACGGCCCCTGCGTCCCCGGCGCAGTGGCGATGAAGGCTGCGCGCGCGGCGCTGCCTTCGCCGTTGCGCGTGCGCCGCACCGCGGCCTGTTGCAGATCGCTGCGCAGCAGGCCATGGGCCAGCTGGAACTCGCGCACCTGCTGCAGCCGCTCGCGGACGGCAGTGCGCTGATCGATGCTCTGGCGCATCGCCACCACCGCGGCGGCCGCCACCAACGCGAACACCGACAGCGCGACCAGCAGTTCGATCAGGGTGAAACCGGCTGCGCGGCGCGAAGGAGTCATTGCACGCTCCGCAACGCGCTCAGGCCGGCGATCTGCTGGCTCTGGCCGGCCGCATTCACGCGCACCTCGATGCGCACCATGCCGGCGCTGGCCGGAACGGCCTGGCGCTGCCAGTCCCAGCAGCGGCCGCCGAGCGTCTCCTGCCCGCGCGCCGGTGCCAATGCTGCGGCAGTGGGCGCCAGCATGGCGTCGATCATCTGGTTCTCCGCCACCACCGCGGCCAGCGCACGTTCTTCCAGTACCGCTGTCGTGCGCGCACTCTCGCCCGAAAGATTCAGCAGGCCGACCACCGCCATGCCGAAGATCGCCAATGCGACCATCAACTCCAGCAGCGAAAAACCGGCGACGACCTGGCGGTTACGGACGCGGTGCATCGACCCGTACTCCACCGGCGGCATCCACCAGCACCTGCACCTGTTGCTGCTCATCGGCCAACGCAATACGTTGCGGCGTGGCCGCGCCGGTGGGGTCGAAGCGCACGCTGAGCTGTGTGCTGCCAGCCGGCAATACGGTCTGCACACCGCCCGGCCAGTGCGTTGCGGAAAACGGTGTTTCTTCCAGCGCCACCCACTGCTGCCGCGCCTGGCGCCGAAACCTGTAGCCCCTCGTATCGATGATCACCTCGACCATGCGCAGGCTCAGGATCGCCTCGTCGCGTGCATGGATCAACGCGCCGGCCAGCGTATCGGCCTGATCGTGCAGATCGCGCCGCGCATCGGGCAGGGTCATCGCCACCAGCGTGCTGGCCAGCGCGGTGATGACCAGCACCGCCAGGACTTCCAGCAAGGTGAACCCACGCATGCCCGCGCGCGGGTGGCGTGGTGCGCATCGCGGCGCACTGGCGGGGACGGTCGGCACGCCCCGGACTCAGCGCCAGTTGCCGATATCGGCGTTGTCGGCATCGCCGCCTTCGGCACCATCGGCACCGAAGGAATAGACATCGAAGCCGCCGTTACGTCCTGGACGCCGATATTGGTAGGCGTGACCCCACGGATCTTCCGGCAGACGCCGGATATAGCCGCCCTGCCGGTAGCGCTCCGGCCGTGCGAGGCCGGTCGGCAGGTTGAGCAAGGCCTGCAAGCCTTGCTCGGTGCTGGGATAAGTGAGGTTGTCCAGGCGGTAGGTCTCCAGCGCCTGTTCCAGCACCGCGACATCGGCACGGGCCTTCTCGGCCATCGCGCGATCCTGGCTGGGCATGACGTTGATCATCACCACGGTGGCGAGCAGGCCGATGATGACGATGACCACCATCAGCTCGACCAGGGTGAAACCACGGCTGCGTCGATAGGCGGTGCGCGAGCCGGCGCAGCTGCGAGCGTGGATGGACTGCATGACGATCTCCGGGAAACGGCTGCGCTCAACCAAGCGCCAGGGTGTTGAATTGCAGGATGGGCAACAGGATCGACAACACGATCACCGCCACCACGCCACCGAGCAGCACGATGATGGCCGGCTCCAGCAGGCTCATCGCGGCGGTGGTGAAGGATTCGAACTCGCGCTCCAGATAGTCGGCAGCGCGCTCCAGCATCGGCGCCAGCCGCCCGCTGTTCTCGCCGCTGGACGCCATGTACAGCAACGTCGGCGGAAACACCCCCGCACGCCGCAGCGCCGCCGCCAGGCTGCCGCCTTCGCGGATCGCGGTGACCATGCTGTCGGTGGCCAGCCGCAGGGCGCGGTTATCCACGGTACGCGCGGCGATCATCAGCCCTTCCATCAACGGCAGGCCGCTGTTGACCATGATCGCCAGCGTGCGTGCCATGCGTGCGGCATGCAGGTCGCGAATCAGCCGGCCCAGCAGGGGTGCACGCAGGATGGCGCGATCTACCGCCAGCCGCGGCGTCGGTCGCCTGAGCAGGCGCACCGCAACCAGTACACCGATCACCGCGACGATCAGCAGCGGAATGCCTGCATGCAGCAGGCCGTTGGACACGCCGATCACCACACGCGTCAGCCAGGGCAAGGCGCGGCCCATCGAATCGAATTGGTCCACTACCTTGGGCACCACGAAGGTCATCAGCACGATAACCACGGCACCGGCGGTCAACGCCAACGCCGCCGGATAGACCAACGCAGACTGCAGCTTGCTGCGCACCTGCGCCTGACGTTCGAGCAGATCGGCCAGCCGCTCCAATACCTGTGGCAGGCCCCCCGCACTTTCGCCGGCGGCCACCATGGCGCGATACAGCGGCGGGAACGCGTTGCCCTGCCGCGCCATCGCATCGGACAGGCGGAACCCTTCCACCACCAACGCATGGGTCTGGCCGGTGACGCGACGCACGCCACGCCGCTCGGACTGGCTGCCGATGGTGCGCAACGCCTCTTCCAGCGGCGCGGTTTCGACCAGCGTGGCAAGCTGGCGGGTAAACAGCACCAGATCCTTGCCGCTGAAGCGCGCAGCGCGCACCGCGACCGTGGCTGCCGTGGCGGCATCGATGCGCACCGGCAGCCACTGGCGCTGCTCCAGCTGCGCACGCGCGCCCTGCGCACTGTCGGCGCTGATCGTGCCCTGCCGGCTGCGCCCGTGCAGGTCGAGCACCGTGTAGTCAAACCGCGGCATGCGCATCGTCCTGCTGGCGGGTGACGCGCAGCGCTTCTTCCAGCGTGGTCAGGCCTTGCAGCACGGCAGTGCGCGCGGCATCGCCCAGCCGCGGCGCGCGTGCGAAGGCGACTGCTGCCAAGGCGTCCTCGTCGGCGTTTTCACCGATCAACCGGCGCATGGCATCGTCCACCGCAATGGCTTCGTAGATGCCCACGCGCCCGGCGTAGCCGCTGTGATGGCAGGCACTGCAACCCACGGCCGCATACACGGTGGCGGTGCCCTCGCCCTGCGTCAGCGCGCGCGTGGTCGCGTCCAGCGGGCGCGGGGCGCGGCAGTGCGTGCACAGCCGCCGCACCAGCCGTTGCGCCAGAATCAGCCGCAGGCTGGAGGCGAGCAGAAACGGCTCGATGCCCATGTCACGCAGACGGGTGACCGCGCCGACCGCATCGTTGGTGTGCACGGTGGACAGCACCAGATGGCCGGTGAGGCTGGCCTGCACCGCGATCTGCGCGGTCTCGGTGTCGCGGATCTCGCCGATCATCACCACGTCCGGGTCCTGGCGCAGGATGGCGCGCAGGCCGGCCGCGAAGGTCATGCCCACGCGCGCATTGACCTGGGTCTGGCCAACGCCATCGATGGCGTACTCCACCGGATCCTCGACGGTGAGGATGTTGCGCGAGCCGTCGTTGAGCAGGCTCAGCGCTGCATACAAGCTGGTGGTCTTGCCAGAGCCGGTGGGGCCGGTGACCAGCACGATGCCGTTGGGCACCTGCAAGGCCCGCTGCACGGTGTGCATCGCCGCCGGCGGCATGCCCAACTGCGCCAACGACAGGCTGCCCTGCTCCTTGTCCAGCAGACGCAGCACCACCCGCTCGCTGCCACGGGTGGGCAAGGTGGAGACGCGTACGTCCAGCGCCCTGGCGCCCATCACCAGTGACACGCGGCCGTCCTGCGGGATGCGCTTTTCGGCGATATCCAGCCGCGCCATCACCTTGACCCGCGACACCAGCAATGGCGCGATGCGGCCAGGCAGCGTGGCAGCCTCGCGCATCACCCCATCCACGCGCAGGCGCACGCGCAGGCGCGATTCATAGGATTCCAGGTGCACGTCCGAGGCACCCAGCCGCGCGGCCTCGGCGATGATGCCGTTGATCAGGCGGATGATCGGTGCATCGTCCTGGCTGTCGAGCAGATCGGCGGTAGGGATGTCGTCGATCAACGCGTCCAGGCTGCCGTGCAGGTCCAGCGCCTCGACCTGCATGCCCTGCTCCAGCCCGGCGTCGGCATAGATCTCCGACATCCGCCGATCGAACACCGCCGGCGCCAGGGTGCGCACCTGCAGCGGCATGCCCAGCGCACGACGCAATTCGATCAGCGCCTGCACGTCGCCGCCTTCGCGCAGACCGATCTGCGCGATGCCGTCGGTTTCGAGCAGTACGGCGCCATGGCGCTTGGCGAATGCGTACGAGATCGCGGTGCGTGGCGTGGTCATGGCCTCAGCGCTGCACGGGACGGGTGGCGGGCATGGGCGTGGCGGCCGGTGTCGGCGGCACGGACGTCGCGGCCGGCAGCCGTGGCGGCTGCGTGCGCAGGTAGTCGCGCACCAGCGCATCCAGCGCCGCTTCCGGGTCGCCGTCGGCCAGCTGGCGATCGCGCAGGTAGCTGTAGCGCGGCGCGGTCATCCGCTGGGCGTCGGCCGCATCGCGAATGATGGTGGGGCGAATGAACACCATCAGGTTGGTCTTGTCGCGGTTGCGCGACCTGTGCCGGAACAACGCACCCAACCCTGGCACATCGCCAAGCAAGGGCACCTTCTCCACGGTCTGGCGATCGTTCTGATCCAGCAGCCCACCGAGCGCGACGATCGCGCCGTTTTCCACCACCACGCGCGTTTCGATCTGGCGCTTGTTGAACACCAGCTCGGAGGACTGCGCGCTCACCGGCCCGGCGATGGCCGAGACTTCCTGCTTGATCGCCAGCGTGATGCCGCCGGCGGTGTTGATCTGCGGGCGCACTTCCAGCTCCACACCCACGTCCTGACGCTGGATGGTGCGGAAGGGATTGTCGTTGGCCGCGCCCAGCACTTCGCCGGTGGTGATCGGCACTTCCTGCCCTACCAGGATGCGCGCCTGTTCGTTGTCCAGGGTCATGATCGACGGGGTGGACAGCAAATTGGAGCCGGTGTCGCTCTTGACCGCGTCGATGATCATGCCGAACACCGCATCGTTGCTTTGCCCGGCCAGGCCGATCAGGCCACCGCTGAGGCCCAGCAAGGATTGCGCGGCCGCATTGCGTGCCTGTTCCAACACCGAATCGTCATCGTCTTCGCCGCTGCGCGCACCGGCCGCTGCCGCGGCCAGCGGCACGATGCCGGGCGCTGCCCCGCGGTATTGGGTGGCGATCAAGGGCACGGTGCCGTTGCGGCCGGCCAGCAACAGCTGCACGCCCAGCCGCTTGGCGGCGTTGTCGGAAATCTCCACCACGATCGCCTCCACCAGCACCTGTTCGCGGTGTACGTCCAGTTGCCGGATCACCTCCATCAGGGCGCGCTGGGTTTCCGGATCGGCATTGATGATCAAGGCATTGGAGCCGGGATAGCGCACGATCACCGGGCGCTTGCCTGCGGCCGGTGTGATCACCTGCGTCTGCGCAGCGCCGGCAGCTGCGGCCACGTCTACCGCGTTGGAGCGCGTGTCCTGTGCTGCCTGCACCTCGGTTCCCGGGCTTTGGCCGACCAATTGCTGCAGCACCGGCAGCAGCTGTTCGGCACTGGCGTGCTGCAAGCGCACCACACTGACATCGCCACGGCGCTCGGCCCGCCCATCGAGATCGACCGCCGTGCGCACCACGCGCTGCACCAACGCAGGATCGCCGCGCACGATCAACGAATTGCTGCTCTCCACCGGCAGCACCGACAGCACATTGCTGCGTTCGCCACCTTGCCCGAACAGCGAGGTCAGGGTGCGCGCCAGCTCCTGCGCCGAGCTGTTGCGCAGCGTCACCGTATCGATCGCCGCGCGGTCGGTATCGATCTGCGCGACCAACGTGCGGATACGGCGCAGGTTATCGGCATAGTCGGCGATCAACAGGCTATTGCCTTGCGGCATCGCCATGATCACGCCGCCGCGCCCAACCAGCGGCTTGAGGATCTCTGCCGCGCTGCGTGCATCCACGCGCTGCAGCGTGAATACCTGGGTCGCAAACCCCAGGTTGGCGTTGGCAGCGCTGCCGGGCTGTTGCGCGGCGGTATCGTCGGGAACGATGCGATAGGTGGATGGCCCGCTGGAGACGGCAATCAATCCGTTGGCCCGCAGCACTGCCAATAGCATGCCCAGCAAGTCGGCCTCGGACATCGCCTGCGCGCGTGCCACGTTCACCGTGCCCTGCACGCGCGTGTCCACGATGAAGGTGATGCCGGTGGCCCGCGAGACATCCTGGATGAAGGCGCGCAGCTCCACGTCCTGCAACCGTACCGCCGGAGCATCGGCCGCATGCAGCGATGCGGCAGGCATGACCGGAAGCACAAACAGCACTGCGGCCCAGATCAGCCAGAGAGGACGGACGGAACTCATTGCGGGCGCTTCAGTGTCATGGTGTGGGTCTGGCCATTGCGGCGATAGGTCAACGTGGCCGCCTGGCCATCGCGCAGTTCGTCCTGCAGCTCGCGCAGGTGTTCGGCATCGAGCGTGCGGCCATTGATCTGGGTCAGCACATCGCCGGGAGCCAGACCGGCTTGCCGCAGCAGCGCGCCATCGCCGCGCGGCATCACGGTCAAGCCGCTGCCGTCCTCGCTTGCGCGCAAGCCGGCAGTGCTCAGCAACTGTTGCGGATCGACAGCCGCCGCAGCAGTCGCCTCACTCGCGCTCGCCACGTTCGACACCGCTGCCGCCGTGCCTGCGGTTCGAGTGCCCGCCGCTGGCGGCGCAGGTGCCTGCGGCGCGGCGTCGGCCAGCACCAGACGGCGCACCCCGCTGCCGGCACGCAGCAGCACATGATCGGCGGCGATCGCCTGGACCAGCACACCTGGCAGCACCGCGTCGCCAACGCGGTAGGCGCCTTGCCCACCATCGCCATCACTCAGATAGGCCGCAGCGTGGGCACCGCCGGCACGCACACCATGCAGCACGATCCCGTCGCTGCGGGCGTCGTCGACGTTGCGATAGAACACATCGCGGCGGAGCGCGGACACCTCCGCGTTCGCATCGATCACCGGCTGGCGTGTGCCCAGCGGCCCGATCGGCGTGACGACCAGCCACACCAGGCGTAGCGCCTGCACGACCAGCAACACGGCCAGCACACCGAGCCCGACCGCGCGTGCAACGCGCAGTGACATGAAGGCAGGCAACGAGGGCGACACGTGCAGCAAAGCGGTTATCCGTCCGAGGAATTGCGATCGGATGACAGAATGCGGCAGCAATGTGTCAGTTCGGAGAAACGCATGACACAAGGCGACATGAAGCGATCTGCGGCAGAACGCAAACGCCCGCCATGCGCGGCATGGCGGGCGTTTGCAGCGGTTCCTGAGGCCGATGGATCAGAAGCGCGCTGTCACACTGATGTCATAACTGATACCGGGCTGGTAGCTGTAGAGGTCCACCCGGTTGCTGCCCACTTTCTGGAATTCCTGGTACCTGGTCTTGAGCAGGTTGCGTGCAGCGAAGTTCACCGACAAGGTATCGCCAGACCACACCAGGCCCTTCCTGATCACCAGATCCAGCGAAGTCCCTGGCTTGTCGACGTAGTCCGGCTGGCCTGGGCGGCCGCGCGCGGAGATTCGCTCGCCGACGTAGTTGGCGATCAAGGTCGCCTGGCTGTTGGTGCTCTGGCTTTCCACACCGATCTGCAGATTGGCGATGTCGTCCGACTGCCCCTGCAGCGCAGACCCATCACGAATGAACAGATTGGCCTGTACCGGGGCACTGAAGCCGAACGGTTGCACGGTGTCGCTGGCGCTGGCACTCACCTCGGACTTGGCCCGGGTGTAGTTGCCGGACACGAACAGGCGCTTGTCGCCCCACCAGTCGGCGGCGATCGGCAGATCCAGGTATTTCTTGGCCTCCAGTTCGACACCATAGAGCGTGGCCTTGGGTGCGTTGATGAAACTCTGCACGATGCCTCCACCGGGTGCATCGTTGACGATGGCTTCGATCGGCTTGTCGATGTCCTTGTAGAACGCACCGACGGTGACGTACTGGCCCGGTTCGAAGAACCATTCGTAACGTGCATCCAGATTGACCAGCTCGCTGTCGACCAGGAACGGGTTGCCGAAGAACTGGCGGTCGATGTCCGGATCCAGATACTGCTGGGGCGCCATCTCGCGGAACTGCGGGCGCGCGATGGTCTTGGATGCGCCGAAGCGCAGCTGCTGGTTGTCGGCGAAGTTCCAGGTCACGGTGGCCGACGGTAGCGCGTAGCTGTTGTCCAACGGTGCCACGCTGTCCTGGCGCGTACCGCTGAAGATGTCGTACGGGTGCACCGCCTGGGTGGCATCTTCGTACCGCACGCCGACCGTGGCACGCAGGGTCGGCACGATCTCGCCCTCCATCTGCAGATACGCCGCCTTGACCTTCAAGGTCGCGTCGTAAGCGGCCGCACCGAAGCTGCCGGTGGTCTCGCGCAAGCGCAACAGGTCGTTGCTGAGGTTGTAGTCGGAGAGCAGATAATCCACGCGCTGGTACTGGTTGAGGAACGGCAGCGGACCGTCCAGCGCCAGGAAGCGGAACTCGCGGCTCCACGCGGTGCGGTCGTTGTCCAGGTACGCCAGGCCGCCCTTGACGGTAAAGTCGCGCTCCGTCGGCAGGCGCCAGGTCACATCCACGCCACCACTGGCCACTTTATCGTCGACCTTGCTGAAACGGGTGTAGTTCTGCACGCGCGAGGCATCGTGCGCCCAGTAACCATCCAGCAGCTCGTAGCGAATGCCGGTCTCGTACGGTACATCGCGGCTGGCGTTGGCCACCGCAGCACGCCACTCCACCTTGAGATCGTCGTACTCGCCGAAGGCATGCGAGCCCAGCAGCTGGTTGTTGATCAGCTGGCGCTCGTACCACTCGGTGTTGTCGTCGCGCACGTCGAAACCGGCCAGCTCGTCGCGCCCGGCACGGCTGCGCGCCACCTTCAATGCATCGTGCACGTACAAGGTTGTCCAACCAATCTTGTGGCGACCATACTCCCAACCCAGCCCCAACATGCCGTTGGTACGCACATTGTTGCGGGTGGTGGCGAAATCGTAGTTCGAATTGAACTCCACGCTATCGCCGACGAAGATGCCGTCCTGCTGCTTGCCGGTGCGCGTACGCCATTCGTTGTCGTAACTGGCTACCGCAAGAATGCCGAGTTTGGCCTCGCCGATCTCCAGGCCGTAGCCGGCGCTGCCGCCGACATTGACGTCCGGGGCGATGCTGTCCCTTTCCTGCAGCACGTACAGGTTCGCGTTGTTCATGCTGCGGCCGATGCGGCGGATGTCCTCGCGCGAGAAATTCCCCAGATCCACGCGGCGCCCGCTGGCGATGGCATCGCGCAATGCACCCGGCTGCTTGCGGGTGCCATCATCAACGCCCCATTCGTCGTCGCCCGAGCCATAGTAGGTCAGGCCCTTCTCGCCGGTGCTGACGCTGTTGGCGCCACCGCCCAGAGTGAGCGAGAAGAACGGCTTTTCCGGAACGGTCATCGATTGCAGATCGATCACGCCGCCGCCGAATTCGCCCGGATAATCGGCCGAATAGGTCTTCTGCACGGTCACGCTGGCCAGCACGTCGCTGGGAAACAGGTCCAGCGGCACCACGCGCTGCATCGGCTCGGGGCTGGGCAATGGCGAGCCATTGAACAGCGCCGACGAATAGCGCTCGCCCAGCCCGCGTACATAGACATACTTGCCACGCGACAGGCTCAAGCCGGTCACGCGCGTCAGCGCCACCGCCGCGCTGCTGTCGCCGGTGCGCTCCATGTCCTCACGGGTGACGAACGAGGCCACCTCCGAGGTCTGCAGCATCGGTTCGGGAATGTACTCGCCACGCACCACGACCTGGTCGAGTTGTTTGGGCGCACTGGTGGCGGCGGCGCTGGAGCTGATGCCACCGCTGGCATCGTTGCTGGCCGACTGTGCCAACGCGGTGCCGGACATCAGCAAGGTGGAAATGGAAAGAGACAGGCCCGTCCGCGAGAGACGGGCAACAGTGGAGGTTCGCATCGTGGGAGCCCTGGCAACAGAAAGATGAAGCGGGACGCATCGCGCGGCGGCATCGGGCCGCCGCGCGATGCCGTGCCTCAGCAGGGACGATCGGCGGTCAGACCGCAGGTCCAGCCCTGCCACCAGGTGTCGTTGGCATCACGCACGCCACCGATGTAGTTCACCTGCTGGAAGAAGCTGCTCACCCCGTTCAAGCCCTGGAACGCCGGCACGGCGCTTTCATTGGCACCATTGACGAAGGTGTTCTGCAGCGTGGACACGCCGTTGGCGACGTTGTTGGTACCGGCCGCAAACTGGCTGGCCGCGCGCGGGTCGCTACCGAATGCGGTCGGACAGGCGAAGAACACCGAGTTGAAGGTACCGAGCGTGTCGGTATCGGCCAGGTTGAAGCAAACCAGACCATCACCGGTGCCTCCGGCCGGACGCGTGACCACCGAATTGTAGAACGCTGCCTGCGTGCCCTGGTTGAGCATGATCGCTGCACCGGCGCGGGCATTGCCCACATAGGTGAAGTTGGCCACCTTCGGACGCGAATACGGCTGGCGACGCAGGCTGCTCCACTCGTTCATGCGATCGCCGCCACCGGCGCGCTGCACCACGATGCCGAACTGCAGTGCACCGCTCCAGCCGGCGTCGGTATCCAGCGAATCGTCGTCGGCACCGGTAATGACAATGTGGCCGCCGTTGACGGTACCGCCGAACCATTCGATACCATCGTCGGAGCTGTTGTGGATCTGCACGTAATCCAGGCGCGTGCCGCTGCCCACGCCGGCAAGCGTGATGCCCTGCAGTTCGTTGTTGGGCGAGATTTCGAAGCCCGAGTACATCACACGCAGGTAGCGCAGCGCGCCGCTGTTGTCGGTGGCGCTGTTGCCGCCGTAGAACGCGTTGGTGCCCTCCACCTGCGCCTGGCATTCCGGCGTGCCGGACACCGTGGCGCCCGGGCAGTTGTTGATCGCCGCACGCCCCAGCACCACGATGCCGCCCCACAGGCCGATGGTGTTGGCGCTGACCTGACCTTCCAGTGCCTGCCGCGCGGTGAACACGATCGGTGCGGTGGCACTACCCTCGGCGAAGATCTGCGAACCGCGGTTGACCACGATGTAGTCGCTGCCCGACGAGCCGTACAGGGTCACGCCCGGCTCGACGGTCAGGATGCCCTGGGTGCTGCCTGCGGCCGGCGCGCTGGCATTGCCGCCGCGGTCGGTCCCCACGTTGACGCGCCCGCTGATCGAATACGCGGTGCCCGCGCGTGCGGGCACCACCAGATTGCCGGTGATGGTTTCCGGCAACTGGCAGGCACGCAGCGTGTTGTTGGCGATGGTGCCGACGTTGGAAAAGCCGGTCGGGCAATCGGCGGCCGGGCCGCTTGGTGCAGGCGCCGGCGTCGGAGCGGGCGTGGGCGCTGGTGTCGGCACGGGCGCTGGCGCCGGCGGAAACGCGCCTTCGCCCGGCGAAGCGACACGATCGGCACCGCCACCGCAGGCCGACAGCGCCAGTGCGGTTCCAAACGTCATCAAAAGTGTCTTGCTGCTATTGCGAACGGACATGCGGCTGATCTCCAGGTCAAAAGGTCCGGTATGAAGAGGAGTCGTCAAGAATGGTTGCGTTCCGCTCACTGCAGTGGCGAGCACGTTCAAGATCCCCGTCACCTTTATAGGGAGCGTCTGTTGCATTTGTCTTACCGCGACACATTTGACACATCGCTGACACACGTCCGCATGCACTGTAGAGGGATGACATCCATCGCTATCCCCGACACGTTGGCCGACTGGATCGTGGCGCAAGCCATGGCCGGACGCCCGCCCGAGCAGGCGCTACAGCCGCTGCTGGAGCGAGGCTGGAACGAGCAGGACGCCATCGACGCAGTCGAAGCGCTGCTGCGCGACCACATCGAGCGGCATGCACGAGCGAACGACTTGCCGCTGCCGGTGCGCGTGCCCGCGGTGCTGCAACACGACGATGCCTCGCTGCTGGACCTGGGTGATCGTCAGGTGCGCGTGCTGGTCAGCCTGTTGTTGCCCCGCGTCGTGGTGCTGGGCAGCTTTCTCTCCGAGGCCGAATGCGATGCATTGATCGCCATGGCGCATCCATACCTGGCGCGCTCGCGCACCGTGGACAACGGCAGCGGCGCGCAGATCGTCCATGCCGCGCGCACCAGCGACAGCATGTACCTGCAGCTTGGGCAGGACGCGCTATGCCAACGGATCGAAGCGCGCATCGCACGCCTGCTCGACTGGCCGGTGGAGCACGGCGAGGGCCTGCAGGTCCTGCGCTACGCCACCGGCGCCGAGTATCAGCCCCATTACGATTACTTCGACCCGGATGCGGCCGGCACGCCCGTGCTGCTGCGCGCTGGCGGCCAGCGCGTGGCCTCGTTGGTGATGTACCTCAACACGCCCGAACGTGGCGGCGCCACGCGCTTTCCGGAGGCGCACCTGGACGTGGCCGCGGTGAAAGGCAATGCGGTGTTTTTCAGCTACGACCGCCCACACCCGATGACGCGCAGCCTGCACGCCGGCGCACCGGTGCTGGCCGGGGAAAAGTGGGTGGCCACCAAGTGGCTGCGCGAGCGCGCAGTGCATATGCCCGGCTGAACGCGGAGCTCAATGCTTACGCAGCCCCCAGGTGCACGACGATCGTCCTGGATGACCCACCCAACTGGTCGGATCGGCTCCTCGCGACAGGGGCGTTGCGTCGTGGCGGGGTTCGGATACCGTCTAAAGCCGAGCGGGCCGAGCGCGGGGTGCCCTCGCCACTCGCGGGACACGCCGTGAACCCATCCATGGGTCTCGATGGCGGCATCCATGCCGCCAACGGTCCCGCAAGCGGCAAGGACACCGCACCAGAAAGTTGAATGGTCGTTTTATTGAAGAGCGAGGACACCGCGTCACGCGACTTTCTGGCTGCTGCATAGCGATCGGTGCACACGATGAACTCGACTGGTCCTTGCCCGCCCACCGTCGCGAGACCTTACGCGGCACGGATGCCGCATAAGAGCTACAAGGACGTACTTGCAGCGTGTCCCGCGATGGTGGGCGGGCAATGGCCCTGCAGTGAATCTGCAGCCCCGATCGCACCGCGTTGCCAAACAATCAGCGCGACCCAAACAAGCGCTTATCCATGCGCAACATCACCAGTCGCAACGGCGTCCACGCCAGGCACAGGCCTGCCAGGATCCCCAGCGTGTCGGCCAGCGCATCGTACGGATCGGCGCTGCGGTTGGTGGTCAGTGCACCCTGCGCGATCTCGATCCCGATGCCCAGCAACACCAGACCGAATGCAGCCAGCAGCAGTGCGCGGCGGGTCGCGAACAATTGCACCGCCCCCCAGCTCAGCAGCGCGAAACTCAGGAAGTGCTCGGCCTTGTCGCTATTGGACGGCAGCTCGGGGAACTCCGGCGGCGGCCCCAGGCATACCGCGATCAGTACCACGATCGCGGCGATCCACAGCCCCACCCACACGCTTGGCCGATGGAACGGCCGCAGCGCCGCGGTCACAGCCGCCACGTGAGATCGCCGGCCAGAAAGGCCGGGGCGAAATCCACATCGCGCGCAAACCCCATCACCTGGAAGCGCTCGCCCATCTCGCTGGGCAAGGTGAGCTGCTTGACCTGCTGCCGCAGACGCATGCGGCCGACCTCGTCGGTACGCGCATCGGCCTGCGTCAGCAACGCATCCATGCCATTGCCGAGCAGGAAGCTGGCCTGCGTGCAGTAACCCGCCAACTCGAAGCCCGCCCCGGTACCGGCTTCGGCCAGCGCGGTGAAGTCCACCGAGGCAGTGAGATCCTGCAAACCGGGCCACAGGTACAGGTCCTCATGCATGCGATGCCGGTAGAACGCGCGCAAGGTGCCGTCTTCGCGCTGCGGGCGGTAGAACTCGCCACGCGGGTAGCCGTAATCGACGAACAGCATCGCACCACGCTTCAACCCGCCGGCCACCGCCTGCACCCAGTACGGCAGTTGCGGCAGCAACTCGGAGCGATAGCCCTCGGCGAACGGCTGCTCCAGATAGCGCTCCAGATGCCGCACGGCCGCGCTCAACAAGGCATCGGCAGGCTGCTCGCCGCGCGCGAACCGCTGCTGTGCATCCAGCACCACCGTCTCTTCATAGACCTGCCCGTCGCGTATCGCAAAACGCGGCGTGGGCAAGGCATCGATGACCTCGTTGGCGAACAGCACGCCGTCCCAATCGTCAGGGAACGGAGCGTCCAGCCACTCGACCAGATCGAACACCGGTGGAATCAGACTACGGCCCAGCCGCTCGCGCTGACGCTCGCGCAGATCCGCACTGGGCTCGAGAATGGCATAGCGCTCCGGCAACGCATCCAGCTCCAGCAGCCGCTTGAGCATGACTTCGGCGAACGCGCCGCTGCCGCCGCCCACCTCCAGCACCCGCGCCTGTGGCCCAAGCTGCTGCAGCACCGGCGCCAGCGCGCCGGAGACGGTGGCCGCGAACAGCGGCCCGAGTTCGGGCGCGGTGACGAAATCGCCGCTGTCGCCGAACTTGCTCGATCCGGCGCTGTAATAGCCCAGGCCCGGCGCATACAACGCCAGCTCCATGAAGCGCGAGAACGGGATCGCCCCGCCGGCCGCCTGGATTTCGGCGCGCAGGTGAGCGGCCAACCGATCGCTATGCGCCAGTGCGTCCGAATCGGGGGTGGGAAGGTCGGCGTGCATGCGGGCACCGGTTGCGAAGACAATGCACAGCATAGCCGAGCCCTCCGCGACGCCGAGCGAGTACGCCATGACAGACAGTTCCAAGGTGGTGCTGATCACCGGTGCAGGCCGCCGCATCGGCGCGCAGATTGCCACCACCCTGCACGCCGCCGGCTACCGCGTCGCGCTGCATGCGCACAGCTCCGGCCAGGCGCTGAGCGCGCGCGTGGCCGAGCTGTGCGCGCAACGCCCCGCCAGCGCACACGCCCTGCACGCGGACCTGCGTCTGCCGCAGGCGCCGGCGCAACTGGTCGCCGACTGTCTTGCCGCCTTCGGCCGCCTGGACGCCGTGGTCAACAATGCCTCGGCGTTCTATCCCACCGCGCTGGGCGAGGCCACGCCGGCGCAGTGGGACGACTTGTTCGCGGTCAATGCGCGAGCCCCGTTCTTCATCGCCCAGGCCGCCGCCGCGCAACTGCGCCAGCACCGCGGCGCCATCGTGAACCTGACCGATCTGCATGCGCAGCAACCGATGCGCCATCATCCGCTGTATGGCGCCTCCAAGAGCGCGCTGGAAATGCTGACCCGTTCGCTCGCGCTGGAATTGGCGCCGGATGTGCGCGTCAACGCGGTGGCGCCCGGCGCGATCCTGTGGCCGGAAGAAGGCAAGGCCGCCGATGCCAAGCAGGCGCTGCTCGCACGCACCCCATTGGCGCGCACCGGCACACCGGAAGAGATCGCCGAAGCGGTGCGCTGGTTGCTGGCCGATGCCGGTTTCGTCACCGGGCAGACCCTGCACGTGGATGGCGGCCGCCAACTGAGCTAGCAGGTCCATGCACGGAAGGCCGCGCCGTTTTTGCGCCGCCAACGCGACGTCCCCGGCCGTGTCCGGATAGCGTCCCGCAGGTGCAGAGCCCAGCGGCGCAACACGAGGCGCTACTGCGCCATACCCAGCGCTGCGGGCGCAGCGGCCAGTTCCACCGTCGTGAACGCGTCGGCGTGCTGCGGGTGCGCCTTCCATAGCGCGGCCAGCGTCTGGCCGCTCAACGGGTCGACGAACTCCGGCGCGATATCGGCCAGCGGCTTGAGCACGAAGGCATGCTTGAGCTCGGGGCGCGGAATACGCAACTGCCCCGGCCCTTGGACGATGCGATCGCCGAAGAACACCACGTCCACGTCCAGCGTGCGGTCGCTGAAGCGCGGCCCGCTACGATCGCGCCCGTGTGCATCTTCCAGCGCGTGCAGCCAACGGTCCAGCGCATGCAGGTCCAGCTCGGTCTGCAAGGCGACCGCATTGTTGACGAAGTCCGGCCCATCGAAACCGACGGCCGGTGTTCGATAGGCAGGGGATACCAGGAGCGGGCCGAAGCGCGCGCGCAAGGCCGCCACGGCCAGGTGCAGATAGTGGGTCGGCTGGACGTTGCTGCCCAGGCTGAGGAGCACGGTGGTCATGCGGTATTCGCGCATGCAGCCGGCATCAGCGTCAACTGTTGCAGATGCGCCGGTCCGCGCCTGCACGTTCCGGCAGGGGCGTCAGGCCACTTCCAGCGCGTGCGCCACCGCGCGGAACACCCGCCGCATTTCCAGCGGTTTGCGCAGCACGTGCACCGGGATATCCGGTGGGAAATGCGCACGCTGGAGCGGCGAGCCGACATCTTCCAGCACGATCGCCGGTCCCTGGTAGCCCAGCTCCTGCATGCTCAGCAGCACGCTCACTGCAGACAGCATGATGATGTCGCTGTCGATGATCACCAGGTCCGGCATGGCGTGCTGCTGCACCAGCTGCAGCGCCGCCGCGCCATCGGTCGCCAACTGCGGCTGGTAGCCCTGGCTGGACAAGGCATTGCCGAGCAGCGACAGCCGCGTGGCCTCGCCATCCACCAGCAGGATGCGCTGGCCATGACCCAGCGCGAGCGGCAGTTCGGCATCGGCCACCGGCGCCGGTGCCGCGCGCATCGGCACGATCATGTCGAAACGCGTGCCCTTGCCCAGCTGGCTGTCCACCTGGATGCTGCCGCCGTAGCTTTCCACGATGCGCTTGCACGAGATCAAGCCCAGGCCGGTGCCATCGGCCTTGGTGGTGAAGAACGGACTGAACAGACGTGCGCGGGTCTCATCGCTCATGCCCATGCCGGTGTCGGCCACGCTCATGCGCACGCGTGTGGAATCGTAGCGATCGGCGGCCAGCAGCAGGCTGCCGCCGCCGGGCATCGCCTGGATCGCGTTCAGCCCCAGATTGAGCAGACATTGCTGCAGCTCGGTGTAATTGGCTTCGATGGTCAGATCCGCCGGGATCGGATCCATCTGCAGGCGCACGCCATCGGGCAGGCTGCTCCTGAGCAGCATCTGCACCGCCTGGAACAGGTTGGCGATGGAGACCTGTTCGCGCGGCTTGTTGGAACCGCGCACGAACGACAGCATCGACTCGGCCATCTCGTGCCCGCGGCGGCCGCATTCGGCCACCACATTGGCGAGCTGACGCAACTGCGGGTCGTCGGTGCGCCCGGCCAGCAGGTCGGGAACGATCAGCAATGGCTGCAGGATGTTGCGCAGGTCGTGGCTCAACCCGGCCGCCAGCATGGCCAGGCTCTCCAACCGCTGCGCCCGCATCAGTTCGCTTTCCACCCGCTGGCGCTCCAGCTCGGCGCGCGCTTCGCGGATCGCCCGCGTCACCGCGCTCGGCAGGCGGGTGGGGTTGTGCTTGATGATGTAATCGTTGGCGCCATCCTGCAGCGCCTTGACCGCGGTTTCTTCGCCCATGGTGCCGGAGACGAAGATGAAGGGGGTTGCACCGTTCTGGCGCACCAGGCGTAACGCCTGATGCCCGGAAAAGCCGGGCATGCTCAGGTCCGACAGCACGATATCCGGCGCAAACGTCTCCAGCGCACTGCGCAGCGACGGCTCGCTGTCCACGCGCTCGAATGCCGCGTCGATGCCGGCATCCAGCAACTGATCGGACAACAGCTCGGCGTCCTCCGGTGAATCTTCCACCAGAAGGATCTTCAGCTGCTCCAGTTTGCCCCCCTCATGCGGCATGGTTCAGTCCAGCTCCGGTGCCTGGTTGATGACTGCCCAGAAGGTACCCAGCGTCTTGACCGCGTTGAAGAACTGATCCACATCCACCGGCTTGACGACATAGGCATTGACGCCCAGATCCCAGCTGCGCGCAAGATCGCTCTCTTCGCGCGAAGAGGACAGGATCACCACCGGCAGGCGTTTGAGCGCCTCGTCGCTGCGCACCTGCTTGAGCACCTCGAGCCCGTCCAGGCGCGGCATCTTGATGTCCAGCAGCAGGACGGCGGGCAGCCCTTCCTCGCGGTCAGCGAACGCGCCACGGCGCAACAGATAGTCCATCGCCTCCACGCCGTCCTCGACATGCACGATGGGATTGGCCAGGCGGGCTTCGCGCAGCGCGTCGACGGCCATTTCCGCGTCGGCCGGGCTGTCTTCTGCCAGAAGGATGGTACGAATGGCGGTCATACGGTGAACTCTTGGTTGGGCGCTTCAGGCGCAGGGGGAAGCTCGAAATAGAACGTAGCACCTTCATCGACGGCGCCTTCGGCCCAGATGCGGCCGCCATGACGCGCCAGCACGCGGCGCACGCTGGCCAGGCCGATGCCGGTACCGGCGTACTCGCTGGCCTTGTGCAGCCGCTGGAACACGCCGAACAGCTTGGCGCTGTACTCCATGTCGAAGCCGGCACCGTTGTCGCGCACGCTGAACTGGTGGCCGCCTTCCTGGGTCAGCGTATAGGTGACCTCGATCCGGGCCACCTCGCGCTTGGCGCTGTACTTGACCGCATTGCCCAGCAGGTTCATCCACAGCTGGCGCATCATGTTCTCGTCGGCCACCAGCACCGGCAGCGGTGCGATATGCCAGTCCACACGGTGGCCGGTGTTTTCGCTCTGCACGTTCGAATCCAGAATCGCACGCGTTTCGGCCACCAGCGACTGCATGTCCACCGCCTGCAGGCGCAGCGCACTGCGGCCCAGGCGCGAATACACCAGCAGATCGTCGATCAGCGACGCCATGCGCCGCGCCGAGCTGCTGATGACTTCCATGTAATGGCGCGATTTCTCGTCCGCCGCATCGCCCAGATGGCGCGCCAGCTTGTCCGAAAAACCGGCCACATGGCGCAAGGGAGCGCGCAGATCGTGCGAGACCGAATAGCTGAAGGCTTCCAGCTCGCGGTTGACCTCCGACACCTGCTCCACCTTGCCTTCCATCTGCCGGTTGAGTTCCTGGATGCGCAGCTGCGTAGCCTTCTGCACGCTGATATCGCTGACCGTCATCAGCACCACATCCTCATCGACCGTATCGGGCAAGGGCATGCGCCGCGCGTTGATCAACATGGTGCGCAGCACGCCATCGGCTGCGCGCTGTTCGTGCTCGAAATCCCAAAGCTCGCGGTCGCGCAGCAGCACGTCGGCCAGCCGCTGGTGAATCTGCGCATCGCGCCAGACCCCGTCGCCCACGTCTTCCAGCGCCATCAGCTCGTTGCCGCGCTCCTCCAGTCCGTACAGATCGGCGAACGCAGGGTTGTGCAGCACGATGCGCCTGCGCGAATCCAGCAGCACGATCGGTTCGCGCACGGTCTGCAGCACCGAGCCGGCGCGGCCGTTGGCACGCAGGTACTCCTGCTCGGCCGCCAGGCGACGCCGGATCTGACGTTGCAACAGCCAGATCACCGAGGTGAGCAGCAGCAGCTGTACTGCCAGCGCCGCCCAGCTCAGCACCGCGAAATGCACGCGTTCGGTCTCCGCCCGCGCATTGCGAAACTCCAGCATCCGGCCTTCGGCACCCTGCAGTTCGTCGATCAACACCCGGATCGGGTTGTTCACGGTCATGTCTTCGATCAGCGCGCGGATCTGCGCCGGCTCGGTGGTTGCGGCGATGCGTTCGGCCAGCAGCAGGCGGCGCTCGATGGTGCTCTGGATGCGCCCCATGCGCACCTGCTGGGCCGGGTTGTCGCTGGTCAGTTCGATCAGCTGCCTGACCGCGGCCAGGGCCTCGCGTCGGCCGCGGCGCATGCGTTCATCCAGCGCCGGATGGTGCATCCCGTGCGAGCGCATCAGTGCGGCCGACTCGGTGTCGCGCATCGCCGCTTCCAGGCGCTGCGCAGTTTCCTGCACCTCGTGACTATGGGTAACCCGCACCGCCGCCTGGTTGGCGTTGCGCGCCATCTGCTGCAACAGCAACGCCGGCACCACCACGATCAGGAACACGGCAGCCGCCAACGATGGCAGTCTCCAGCGATCCCATCTGTCTGCTTGGGACGTTGTCTGCATTGCTATGTCTGTATCCGCTCGCTGCGTGTCGGGGCGAGCCGGCATTGTCTCCGATCGCGCCAACGATGAGATGAATGATTCAGGCCAGTCCATCCAACCCTGACATGCCTGAATAGGCATATGATACGTGCAACGCTGGTGAAAACGGCGAGAGCGAACCTGCTCAGGTTGTCGCTCTCGGGCTGACGGTCTGGACCCAGCATCCATAAAAAAAGACGCACCCGCTAGGGTGCGCCTCGTGTCGGACCTGCCGCCTCGCCTCGGCAGGTCCGGCATCCGCAACGGCGTCAGGACCTCACTGCTTGGCAGTGACTTTCAGCCCGGTGGCCTTGACGCTCTTGACGCCTTCGATGCCCTTGGCCACGGCTACCGCCTTGTCATGCTCGGCCTGGGTGGCGACCGTACCGGTCAGCATCACGATGCCGTTCTTGGTTTCGACCTTGACGTCGGTGCCGGACACGTTGTCGGTGGCCAGAAGGTCCGCCTTCACCTTGGTGGTGATCCAGGTGTCGGTCACCGGCTTCTTGGACTCGTTCATGCCGGCCGCGTGATCCTTGGCCGCGTGATCCTTGTGCGCTCCCATGTCCTGCGGCGCGGCAAACGCCTGCGTGGCGCCCAGGGTCAGGCCCAGCGACAACGACAGCGCGAGCAATTTACGTGCATGCATCATCTTCTTCATCTCAGCCACTCCTGTTGAACGTGGCGGCAAGCTTGCGGCCGCGCCCGTCGAGCAGACGTGACCGCAGCATGCAAGAGCTGTGAACCCGGCGCACACAGGTGGGTGCAATACCATGCAGGCCTCCTCCGTCGTTGCAATGAACCGTTTTCAATGCCTAAACCGTTCAATCTGGCCGTCGTCGGCTACGGCTATGTCGGCCGCACCTTCCATGCACCCCTGATCGCGGCCACGCCCGGCCTGCGTTTGCACAGCGTGGTGTCGTCCAAGCCACAACTGGCGCAGGCCGATTTTCCCGACGTCACCGTCATCGCCGATCTCGACACTGCGCTGGCCGATCCCGCGCTGGACGCGGTGGTGCTGGCCACTCCCAACCAGACCCACGCGCCTTTCGCGTTGCAGGCCCTGGCGGCCGGCAAACATGTGCTGGCGGACAAGCCATTCACGCTGGATGCCGATCAGGCGCGTGCAGTGATGCAGGCGGCGGCAACCGCCGGGCGCATCGTCAGCGTGTTCCAGAATCGTCGCTGGGACGCGGACTTCCTGACCGTGCGCCGATTGATCGACGAAGGCCTGCTGGGCGAGGTGGTGGAATTCCATTCGCACTTCGATCGGTATCGCCCACAGGTACGCGACCGCTGGCGCGAAAGCGATATTCCCGGCGCCGGGCTGTGGTACGACCTCGGCCCGCATCTGCTCGACCAGGCAGTGCAGCTGTTCGGAGCACCACAGGCGATCGCTGCCGACCTGCTGCCTCAACGCAGCCAGGCGCGTAGCGACGATTATTTCCACGTCACCCTGCACTACCCGCGGTTACGGGCGATCCTGCACGCCGGCTCCCTGGTGGCCGACAACCGGCTGCGCTTTGCGGTGCACGGCAGCCGCGGCAGCTATCTCAAGCACGGACTGGATACGCAGGAAGACCAGCTGCGTGCCGGTCGCCGACCCGGCACCGTCGGCTGGGGCGTGGATCCGTTGCCCGGCACGCTGACCCGCGTGGATGAGGAAGGCCGCATGCACACCCACCAGCCGGACAATCAGCCCGGCGACTACCGGCAGTGCTATGCCGCATTCCGCGATGCGCTGGCCGGCAATGGCCCCGCACCGGTCAGCGCGACCGATGCCGTGCAGCTGATGCAGTTGCTGGAGTTGGCCCGACGCAGCGCCACCACCGGCCAGGTGCAGTGGCTGGGTGATTCACCTGGCCGATAACGGCTGACAGCCGTATCCGTTGCGCAAGCCGCGCCTGGACGCTGCGCACTTGCGTGCCGGTGCGCTGGCCATCCCCTGACGTCGCCGCCTGCGCGGGACGTGCAAGCGGACAAGGCACGCGCATTGCCGCGCGCCCGGTGAGAGTGCTGTTGCGAGCCGACAGCGGAGTATCCCTGCGCGAACCTTCGCTCGCCGCTGTCCTGCCATCGCCGTTCGCGGCGGGGCAGCGTCGAACTCCGATCACAAGCCCCGCCCCACGCGACGCACGCGCTCACGCTCGCGCGCTCAGCTGCCAGCCGCGCTCAGGCGTCCTTGCTGCCGCTCGCCGGCGCCGTTGTGACGGCCGACATCACCGCGTGACCACCGAACTGGTTGCGCATCGCCGCCAGCAGCTTGTCGGTGAACGAATCCTTGTCGCGCGAGCGCAGGCGTTCCATCAACGACAACGTGATGACCGGCGCCGAGACTTCCAGATCGATCGCCTCGGCCACCGTCCAGCGCCCTTCGCCGGAATCGGCCACGAAGGGCGCGATACCTCCCATGGTCGGGTTGTGTCGCAGCGCATCGGCCGTCAGGTCCAGCAGCCAGGAGCGCACCACGCTGCCGTCGCGCCAGATCTCCGAGACCTGATGCAGATCCAGCGCAAAATCGGTCTTGTGCTGCAGCAGCGCGAAGCCCTCGGCATAGGCCTGCATCATTCCGTATTCGATGCCGTTGTGGACCATCTTGGTGAAGTGACCGGCGCCGCTCGGGCCCACCCGCCCCCACCCCTTGTCCGGAGCAGGCGCCAGCGTGGCCAGGATCGGATGCAACGTGGTCACCGCGGCCTCGTCGCCACCGACCATCAGGCTGTAGCCTTCCTGCAGGCCCCAGACACCCCCACTGGTGCCGCAGTCGACGAAGGCGATGCCGCTGGCCTGCAGCTGCTCGGCGCGGCGCTGCGAATCCTTGTAATACGAGTTGCCACCATCCACGACGATGTCGCCGGCCTGCAGCAGCGGTACCAGTTGCGCCAGGGTGTCATCGACGATCTTGCCGGCGGGCACCATCAACCACACCACCTTTGGCTGCGGCAATGCGGACACCAGCGCTTCCAGCGCCTCGGCAGTGACGATGCCCTTGGCCTGTGCGCTGCTGCGCGCGCTCGCGCCCGGATCGTAACCATGCACACGATGCCCGCCACGCACCAGACGCTCGGCCATGTTGGCGCCCATCCGGCCCAAGCCCACCATACCCAGTTCCATGAATCGCTCCTCGTGTTCTGATCAGTGCAGGGTGCCATGCCCGCTGTAGATTGGTGTGTTGGAATTCTCAATGGATTGTTCCGTCACGGCGTTGCCGCTGCACTGCTGCAGCTGCCAGTCGATCCATCGCCGGTACAGGCTGCTGTGCAGGTTGTGCAGGGTCAGATCGATCGCGTACGGCGTGCGTGGGTTGCGGTCGAGCAACCGCGCCACGTGGTAGCCGATCGGCTTGACTCCCTTGGGATGCACGTAGACCTGGAATTGGCGATAGAACGGATCGTCCAGCAGCTCCTGCACCTGTTGCAGTCGTGTCTGCTGCTGCGGATCGAGACTGACGCGCAGGCGCGCATCGCGCTCGTAGAGCAGCCGCTCGAATCTGCGCTTGCCCGGCCCGCGCAACGACCTGGCCAGTTCCCAGATCCTGCGGTTGAGCGCATCGTAGTAGGCGAACCCGCCATGCCGCGCCAGCGCCTGTGCCGCCGCATCGCCCACATCCACCACCACGAAGTTCTCGGCCTGGTTATGGATATCGTCCAGATAGCGCTTGTCGAAGACGTGCGCGATGAAACCCGGTGCGCCTACGAAGGCTTGCCGCCCCAGTTGCGAGGTCTTGACCGCCTTGCCGTCGGCGAAGAATTCGCCAGCGTGCGCGCCGAGCAGGATGCTGTCGGTGTCGTGCAAGGTCAGGAACGTGCCGATCGACAGCTCGCCAGGCGTGAACGCGCGATCGAATCCCGCATCGCCATACAGCTCGCGCTGGGTGGCGAGCTGGGCCACTTGCCGCCCCACCCCGCACTCGGAACGCACGTGACCGCGATAGAACGCATCCAGCGCCCGCGCATTGCTGGCGGCCGGCTGATAGCCTCGGCCGAAGCTACGGAATCGGCTCCATCCCTGTGCGGCAGCACCGCGCCAGCCGAAGCCGATCCAGCCCAGTTGCAGCGCTGAGAAACGGTAGTGCGGATTGTCCTGCAGCCGGGTGACGGCGCGGCGGGTGGCCGCGCCGAGTTCGAACCCGTAAGCGCACAGCGTTGCGGGGTCGTCCAGCAACCTCTCGAACATCACATGGCGCTGCCCGGCGCTCCAGCCGACGGGCAGGCTGATCTGCAGATCGCCAGCCGCCTGCGCCTGCGCGAGCGAGGCGCGCGTGCATGGCGCTCCGCGCTGGATCGCCACGGTGTCGATCGCGGCATGCTGGATCCGCCAACCCAGCCGGCGCAGCAACAGCTCCACGCAGTCGCTCCCTGCGGCATCGGTCACCGGCGCCGACGTGATGGCAGCCGCGTGCGGAACCTGCACGATGAGCAGGAGCGTGGCGCACAGCAGTGCCTGGACGCGAGGCCGCATCGCGGCAGTGGGCCTCACCACCGCACCGCATGCCGGATCCATCCATCCGACAAGGTGCAATTGCTGATTGCCATGGACTTGCTGTAACGCATCGTTATGTCGTGGACAGGGCAGCGGTGCTGCCGGCTGGATTGAAAAAGCCCCGGCATGGCCGGGGCTCGCAGACATCGGTGCAGACCGCTCTTCAGCGGCGGATCGGCGCTCAGCGGCGTTCGCAGACGCGCTCGACCTGGCGGTTGCCGTTGGCTTGTTGGCGATTGCCCTGAATGGCGCGCCCCGCCATGCCGCCGCCCACTGCACCCGCCACCGTGGCGAGCTTCTTGCCGTTGCCGCCGCCGACCTGGTTACCGAGCAAGCCGCCGATGGCAGCACCGGCCAGCGTACCGCCGATCCGGTTCGGGTCGGTGGAATTCTTCTGCACTTCGACGTTCCTGCAACGCACGCGCGTGCCGTCGGAGAACCTGCGGCCTTCGTCGGCTTCCGAGTAGCGGCCCTGGTCCGAATACCGCTGCGCCTGCGCAAACGTGCTCGTGGCCATCAGGCCGATCATGGTCATGCCCAGCAGGGAAGTACGCATCTTCATCGTCAATCTCCATCATCCTCGCCCACTCGGCGAGCCATGGCCGGAACTCTGTTCGCGGGTTCGAGAACGTAACGTGAAACGTGCCGATCGTTATTCAGCCCACGGAGCGATGCATGAACTCCGCGTCACGGCGTCGCGGGTTCGCTGCGCGGCTCCTGAGCCGGCGCAGGCGGCGGGTCCTGCGCCTCCACTGGTAGCGGCGCTACCGGCGGCTGCGCCACGACCGCAGGGGTGGGCGCTGCGGCAGGCGGCGCGGCGGGAGCAGGAGTAGGCGAGGCTGCCGGACGCGCCACCGCTGCCGGTGCAGCGGTCGCCGCGGGCGGCGCCTCGGTCACCTTCGGCAAATACGAATTCAGGCGTTCGAAGAAGCGCTTGTAGAAGGCCGCATCCTGCACGGTGGTGCTGGAGACGCGCACCAGCGAATCGCCGCTGCTGCCCACCGGCAGCGACAACGACCCCAGGACGCCCACCCCGACGCTGGCCGACGTCGAACTCTTCTTGAGCGCATAGCGGTCCTGCAGCGCGCTGACGAACACCTGCGCCTTGCCGTCGTCCTGGCTGGCGCAGGAAATGCGCAGGTTGAGCTGCTCGCTCTGCTCGGCTTCCTTGAGCTGGAAGTTCTTGCTGCCTTCCACACCGGCCGCATCCGCGCGCGTCACCGCGTAACCCTGACTCAACAGGACGCGCCGGGCCGCTTCGCAGGCCTGCGGCGAGGTTGCGGCAACATTGCGCGAATAGGTGTCGTCGGAATTGAACGACTCGCGCATCAGCATGCTGTCGCCCTTGCTGCCACCGCAGCCGGCCAGGGTCGCGAGGGTGCCGAGCAGCGCGCCGCGCGCAATCAGGGAAATACGAGACATGGCAAGATTCCATCATCCAGAACCGCGCAAAGGATAGCCGCAACCCATGTGGCCGCGGCGTCGCGCCGCCGCTCAGGGCATCGGCGGTTCATCCCCCGGCAGTTGCAGGTCCACCTGCAGCCGGCTGCCATCGGCACCGATGCGTTCGGCGCGCAGATAGTGATGCGCACGCACCGCCGCCAGCGCCACCGGCGCCTGGCAGGGCTCGCCCCACAGGCTCAGGGCGAAGCCCTGCGCCTGCAGCCAACTGGTCAGGCGGTCCCACACTGGCTGCTCCGGACCCAGCATCAGGTCCAGGTCGGCCGGCCCGTCCGGCACCGACGCGGGCGACTGCAGCCAGCGCGCGTAGCTGCCGTGCACCACCGCCGGCACCCCCAGCGCCTGCACCGCCTGCAGCAACTGCGCCGCCTGCGCCGGATCCAGACGCGCCCGGCAGTGCTGGAAGATCAGCGCGTATTCGTGGCTACGGTTGCTGTCGGTGCGTGCGTGCTCCACGCCGCCAGCCGGACGCTGGTAGCACAGCACGCGCTCCTCGCGCAGCGTGAACAGGCTGCCCAGGATCCGGCCCAGATCCCAGGCCTGCGGAATCGTGCGCCCGCCCAGCTGGACGTTCTCGACCATGACCACGCCGAATCCATCCGGCTTCAAGCGCCGCCGCAAGGCATGGAACACTGCGCGCATGCCTGCCAGATAGCCGGCGTAATCGGCGCTGTCGTACAACTGGCCCTGGGTTGCCGCGCCACGCCACTGGCAGCCGAAGTACGGCACGTTGGTCAGGCACAGATCGATCGCGGCGGCCGGTGACGTGTGCGCCAGACTGCCGACCCTGACCGGCGCTTCCACTCCCAGCCGCCGCAGACGCATGCACGCCGTCCTCGCCCGCTCCGCATCGACCTCCATGCCGTGCGCGTGGCGGCCTTCGATGGCGGCGGCCAGCAGTGTGGTGCCGAAGCCGCAGAACGGATCGAACACCTGCTCACCGGGCGAACTGAAGTGGCGCACGAACGGGCGCATCTGGTTGACCCACCCGCAGTCGCGGCCATGCAGCGGATCGGTGGCGCGCAGATCGTCCGGCAGGCCCCAGCGCGCATCGTCGGCACTGGGCATCCACCAGCTGCGCCGATCGAACTCATCCACCGTCCGCCTCCCACAGCACGTCGGCATCCGGATCCCAACCGGCGCACAGACGGCCGTTGGCGAAGAACACCAGCTTGTAGATGTCGCCGGTGGCATGACGCGCATGCATGGCCGCATAGTCGGCGCTTTCGAACACCACCTGCATGCCGTCGCCGGCGCGCAGGCGTACATTCCAGAAGTAATACCCTTCGGTCATGCCGTCGAGCTGCCAGTGCGTCCACCACGGCTGCTGCATGCAGTCGGCCAGCAACGGCTCCACGCCGATGCGCTGCTGTTCGATGTAGCGCCAGGTGCCGTTGCTGCGATATGCCTCGTCCAAGCGCGACAGTTCGCGGAAAATCACCTGGCTGGCACCGCAGCCGCGTGCCCACGCGATGTACCGTGCGACGTCCTCGGCGCTGCAGATGCCATCGCGCTGCACGATGCAGACCAGCCGCACCGGCAGGCGTTCGGCGATGCGGCGCGCGGTGTGCTCGAAGGTCGCCGCATCGGCGATGGGCTCGTCCGCTCGAAAGCGCATGATGGCATCGTTGCGCGCCTGCAGCGGATGGTGGCGCGACAACTCGATCCACGACAGCCGGAAGTCGCTCAGCGCATCGAGCAGGCGCCCTCCCTGCGCACGCGCCAGACCGGCACCGTTGCTGTAGAGCACACGCTGCTCGACCTGCGGGCCAGCAGCGGTTGCCGACAAGGTCTGCAGCAGTGCCTGCAGCCACTGCGCGTCGTCGGTCATCTCCAGGCCGGACAACGAATACGACAACGGCACCGCATGCAACACCTGCAACGCAGCACGCAGCTGGTCGAAGTACGCCGGGCCTGGTCGCAGCATGGACCCGGTCGGACCGCCGCCGTGCTGACGCAGGTTTTCCGAACAGAACCCGCAACGCGCCGAGCATGGCCGCACCGACGCATAGGGAGTGAACGTGACCGGCAGCGCGACCCGGTAGCCGCGTTCGCCGATCTGCAGCCGATGCCATCGGCCGCACTCGTCCTGCTGTGGTACCCGACGCTGCAGGCTGGGCACTGTGGCACGCAACCGCGCCAACAGCGGCGACGTGGACAGCGACGATGCGTCGTCGATGGCGGCGGACACGGTCATGCCAGCCTGCTGCCGATCAGCGGCGCGCGGCATCGGCGCGCGCACGCACCTGCTCCAGCGTCCATTCCTGCTGCATGACGCCGTTCTCCCACACCGTCACCAGGGCATCCTCGCAGCCGCTGCTTGCGGCCGACTCGTCGAGCAAGGCACTGCGGTAACTGCCGTCGCGTCGATCGCGCAACAAGGTCAGCCGGCCGCGCTTGCTCTGCTTGCCCTGATCGGTGATCGGATCCTTGTAGACATCGATCCACTGCCCGTCCACGCGCACTGCCGAGCACTTGAGCGCGAACTTCTGCGTGTCGCGATCCACCTTCTGCAGCAACGCACCGCCCATGCCGAAGGCGACGTTGTCGGTGGCGTAACCTGCGGCCGTGATACGTTCCAGAATCGCGCGCAGCGATAGCGGGTTGATGCCATCGCCCTGGATCACGCGCACGTGGTTGAGCACCTTGTAGCCCTTGCCGTTAAGCCGGTGGCCGAACGCCTCGTCCAGCAGCAACAGGCACTGTTCGACCACGTCCACCGGATCGCCCGAATCGGGGCGGATCACCACCGTGGCGCCGGAGCCGATGATCTGCTCGCGCAAGGTGGTGCCCCAATGCTCGCGGATGGCGCGATAGATGTCGTAGCTGTCAGACACCACCGCCACCACGGAACCGGGCCGCGCGAACTGGGTCAGCATATTGCGGTACGCATCGACCTCGCGCTCGCGGCCCCAGCTGGTGATGGTGCTGTGCTCGGCCGCCGGAATCGAAAAGCCTGCCACCGGGGTGTGGTAATGCGCACGTGCCAGCAGCAACGCCGACAAGGTATCGGTACCGAGGAAATTGACCAGGTGCGCCGCGCCGCCCAGGGCTGCGGAGCCGAGGCTGGACACGCCGCGCGCACCGAAGTCGTGCAGCTTGAACGGCAGCTGCCCTTCCGGATCGTCGCTGGTGAGCTCCAGGTACTCGCGCACGGTCTGCTTCACCTGCCAGCTCACCGTGGCCACCGTCACCGGATACCACACACGCAGCAGCAGGGTCTCCAGATAAGACGGCACCCAGAATGCCCTGGCGTCGGTCGATTCGATCGTCATCAGCACGTGATGCGTAGGCACCACCGTGCCTTCAGGCACCGCGCGGATGCGGATCGGCAACTGCCCGCCCAGGCGATCGACGATGTCGCGCCAACCGGCTTCGTTGAAGGGTTCGCCGTGCGCGGCCAGCAAGGCCTTCGCATCGTCGATGTCGGCATGCGTCACCGGCCGGTTGATCGCTTCCTTCAGGATCGATTGCAACCCGAAGAACACGGTCTGGTCGTAGAGGCCGCCACGCGATTCGACGTAGAAGAACGAGGCGTCGGTACCGGGCGGGTATTGCAGCCAGTGGCTGGCCTTGTAGCTGTCGGTATTGAGCAGCAGGTTATCGAGGTAATGCATGACGGAAGCTCCTTCGCGTCGAGTGAACCGGCAGTCTGTCCGCCGGTGGAAGGTCACGCTGCAGGCAAGGGATGGACGGGCGGCCGTTGTGCATCGGTGGCAACCCGCACGCGCCCTCGCTCTCAGCCGCGACCCAGGAAGAATTCGAGAATATGCAGGTGGTCTTCGTACAGGCGCGGGCCCATCGCCATGACTTCGGCGATCGGAATCCAGCGCGCCTTGTCGGCATCGTCGCCGCCGCGTACCGCAGGCAAGTCGCCCGCGGGGAATTCGAAGTGGAAGGCATGGGTGATGGTGCGACCGCGCAGGCTACGCTCGGGGTGATCGAACACCTGACGACCGCGCAGCGAGCCCTTGAGCACCGGCACTGGCACCTTGAGCCGGGTTTCCTCGCGCAGCTCACGCAGACAACCATCCAGCAGGCCTTCGTCCTGGCCAACGAAGCCGCCCGGCAGTGCCCATAGCCCCTTGCCCGGCTCGGCACGCCGCCGCACCAGCAGCACGTGCCCCGAATGCACCACCACCGCATCGGTGGTGACGAAGGTCGGCGGATACGGCGCGTCCTTCCACGCCGCACGGTAGTGCTCGATGAAGCGGTATTCGGCCACCAGCTGCGCGTAGCTGGGCGAATTGCGCCGGAACGCTTCCAGCATGTCGTACACCGGCGTCGGCACATTGCCGCGCAACATCAACAGCCCGCCATGGAAACCGATGTCGCCGGCCTCGAACAGATAACGGCGCAGTTCAGTGGCCGACAAGGTCGCGGTGTGCTGCACGTCTTCCAGCGGCCACTGCGGAAACTCGCGCAGGTAATAACTGCTGGCATCCTTGTCCATGCCGATCAGGCCGATGCGCGCGTCGGTTGCACCACCATCGGCCTGTACCGACTCGGCGACCTGGCGCTGCACCTCGGCGATCCACAGGCTTTCGTTGTAGAGGTGATCGCGCAGCGGGCGCAGGATCAATCGCTGGCTCTGCTCCGGCAATGCGGATTCGATCATCACCGCGCGCTCGGCAACGGTCCAGGGATTGCGGATGGTACGCGGCGTATCGGCGGAGCCGATCAGCACGATGAGTTTGTTGGCCAGGCCCAGCGCGTGTTGGGCAACGGCGGCGTGGCCGTTATGAAAGGGCTCGAAACGCCCGATGAACACGAGATAGTCGTACGGTGCTGCCATGAGAATCCCTCACGGTTGATTGGTTCGCCAGCGGTCTGTCCGTAGGCTTGATGCGCATGCTACGCCGATGCGCAGCGGCGTCAAGCCGGCGGCGCAGTCGCCAACATCCCGGTCATCCGCACGCCTTAGACTGGCGCGCAGGCCACCTGGTGCTGCCCACATGTCTCGTCTATCGCTCCGTGTCGTCATGCACTCCCTGTGCGCTGCCGTCGTCGCGCTGTGCATCGCACTGCCGACATTGGCAGCACCTGCTCCCGCACCGCTGCGGGCGATGTCGTTCAATGTCCGCGTACCGGTCGACACCGACGGCGACAAGCGCTGGACGGTACGCCGCAACGCGATGGTCGCGCTGCTCCGGCAGACCCACCCCGATGTGATCGGCACGCAGGAATTGGTGCGCGAACAGGCGGACTATCTCGCATCGCAGTTGCCTGACTATCGCTGGTTCGGCAGGGGGCGTCGCGCCGACGGCAGCGACGAACACATGGGGGTGTTGTATGACCACCACGCGCTGAGGGTGGTCGAATCGGGCGACTTCTGGCTGTCGGAAACGCCCGAGGTGCCGGGCAGCAGCAGTTGGGAGACGGACCTGCCACGCATGGTGACCTGGGCGCTGTTCGAGCGTCGGCGCGACAAGCGCCGCTTCTACCTGTTGAACACGCACCTGCCGCACCGCGATCAGGACGAGCCGGCACGCGAACAGGGCGCGCGACTGATCCTGTCGCACATCGCACGGTTGCCTGCGGACATTCCGGTGGTGCTGACCGGTGATTTCAACAGCGATCCGGACCATCGTACCCACCGCTTGCTCACGGCGGTGCTGAACGATGCGCGTGTCGGGGCGCCCAGGCGCAATGGCCCGGAAAACACCTTCCAGGGCTTCGGCACGGCGCCCACCCGCCGTCTCGACTGGATCCTGTTCCGCGGACTGATACCCACGCAGTTCAGCACCCTGGATGCGCGACCCGGCGGCGTCCTGCCGTCCGATCATTACCCGGTGCTGGCCGAATTCGCCTGGCCACGCTGAGCGGCCGCGCATGGCCGCGACGCTGCGCCGGGCCTGCCATCACACCGCCGGGAGATCCGCCCCGACCGCGCTGGCCTGCAGCCAGTCCAGCAAAGCCTGCAAGGTGGGAGAGCCCTCGCGCCACACGATGGACAAGCTGCGGCTGGCCCAGGCTTCGTCCAGCGGTATCGCCACCAGCGCCTGCCCGACACTGGAACGCAGCAACGCCACCTGCGGCACGATCGCCACGCCCACGCCCCGTGCCAGCATGCGGCAAAGCGTCTCGATGCCGGGCACGCGCGCGCGCACGCGCAGCTGCACACCGGCCCTGGCCAGATGCGTGCGCAGGTGACGTTGCAAGGCGTTGTCGGCCGACAGCGCCAACAGCTGCAGATCGGCGATATCGGCCAGCCGCACGCTGCCCGCAGCGGCCAGCCGATGCCCGGCCGCTACCGCCACGACCAGGCGATCGGCGCGGAACGGGCGCCGCTGCAGGCCGGTGAAATCGGCATGTCCGGCCACAATGGCCAGATCCGCACGCTCGTCGCGCACCGCATCCGCCGCCTCTTCGCTGCCCTGCTCGGCCAGGGTGAGGTCCACCCGTGGATGGGCGATCAGGAAATCGGCCAGGCATTCGGGCAAGCCTTCCGACAACGCGGCGGTATTGGCGGCCAGGCGCAAGGTGACCTGCCCGCCCGGCCCGTAGTCGCCCAGTTCGCTGCGCATCGCCTGCTCCTGCCGTGCCAGCACCCGCGCGTGCCGCAGCAGCACCTGGCCGGCAGCGGTCAGCGTCACACCGCGCCGACCGCGCTCGAACAGGGCCGCCCCGACCTGCAGCTCGAGCGCGCGAATGCGCGCGCTGACCGCCGCCAGCGACAACGCCGCCCGATCGGCGCCGGCGGTGATGCTGCCGGCCTCGGCCACCGCCACGAAGATCCGCAGATCGACCAGCTCCACCTGCATGTTCATCCCTCAGCCTTCGGCCTGGCCGAAGTCTGCCTCAAACAAACACAGCTTGTCCGGAAGCCGGTAGCCGCCGGATCCTCGCCGGCATGCATGCACACATGTCTCAGTGGATCCTGGTCGCCGCGGTGTTTCTGCTGGCCGGCGCGGTGAAGGGCGTTGCCGGAATGGGGCTGCCGACGGTCGCCATGGGCCTGCTCGGGCTCTGGCTGCCGCCGACCCAGGCCGCCGCGCTGCTGGTGCTGCCTTCGCTGGTGACGAATCTGCAGCAGGCCTGGGGGCCCGCACCCGGCGCCCTGCTGCGGCGGCTCTGGCCGCTGCTGAGCATGATCGTGGTCGGCACCTGGCTCAGCGTGGACGTGATGATCGACGGCGACCCCAGCCACCTGCGCGCCGGCCTGGGCATCCTGCTGATGCTGTACGCCTTGCTGGGACTCGCTCGCTGGCAGTGGACGCTGCCCGCGCGCCACGAGCGCTGGGCCGGGCCGCTGGCGGGACTGGCCAGCGGCCTGCTCAGCGGCGCCACCGGCGTGCTGGTACTGCCGGCGCTGCCGTACCTGTCCTCGCTCGCACTGCCGCGCGACATCCTGATCCGCGCGCTGGCGTGTTGTTTCGGAACCGCCACGCTGGCGTTGGCGATCGCACTGGTCTGGCGCGGCGGTGCGCCGCTATCGGCCGGCCTGCCGTCGCTGCTGGCGCTGCTTCCGACCGCGCTGGGGCTGTGGGCAGGCGCCCGGGTCCGTCGCCGCATCTCTGCCGAGACGTTCCGGCGGGTGTTCTTCGGCACCCTGCTGGCGCTTGGCCTGCAGGCCTGCTGGCAGGCGCTGGGATGAGGGGGCCGAGTGCGGCGATGATCGCCACGGGCACCGCCTGCCGGCGCTTGCCCCATCAGGCAGTGGCCGCGCTCCTGGCGTAATGGAGAACGCCACCGGCGGGCGGTGGCGTCGATGTCCTGCGCAGCCCGGGAATCAGTCTGCCCAGCTGCCGGGCGCAGTGGACTGCGGGAGCACCTGTGCCGACAACGGCCGGTCCTGCGACAGCAGCCCCAGCGCATCGGCCAGGATCGCCGCCGATTCGTGCAGCAGCGGATCGGGACGCTTCTCGGCAGCCTTCTCGCGCGCGGTGTCCTTGACGATGTCGCGCTCGTTGCCGGTCAGCCCGTCGTCGGCGTCATCGGCCAGCGGATCCAGCGGCAGCCCCAATTGCTTGCGGATCTGCTGACGGTCCTTGCGCTGCTGATCCTGCTTCTTGCGCTCGGCCACGCGCTCGGCTTCGTTCAACGAGATGTACTTCTTGGCCTTCTCGTCACGGAACTGCTTGACGTCCTCCTCCCACCACTGGAACTCCTTGTCGCTGGCGATGCGCGTGGAGTGCAGCGTCTGCAGCTTGGGCAGCAAGGGGGCGAAATTGCCGTACTGGGTATGCGGCACGGCGGCGATGCGCGTCCACGGCAAGGCGTTGTCGTAGGTGCTTTCGCCGAACTCGGTGGCATCCACGCTGGCCGGGAACGCGATGTCGGGCACTACGCCCTTGTGCTGGGTACTGGAGCCACTGATACGGAAGAACTGCGCGATCGTCAGCTTGACCTGCCCGTAGCGCTGACCTTCGGCGGCCGGCCAACGGTCCAGGTCGACGATGTTCTGCACGGTGCCCTTGCCGAAGCTGGTTTCACCGATCACCAGGCCACGGCCGTAGTCCTGGATGGCGCCAGCAAAAATCTCCGACGCCGAGGCCGAGCCACGATTGATCAACACGCCCAGCGGACCATCCCAGGCGACCTTGGGATTGCTGTCGCCGTTGACGGTGACGCGGCCGCCGGACTCGCGCACCTGCACCACCGGGCCCTGCTCGATGAACAGGCCGGTCAGTTCGATGGCCTCGTCCAGCGAACCGCCACCGTTGTTGCGCAGGTCCAGCACCACGCCGTCGACCTTGTCGGTCTTGAAGCCGGCCAGCAGCTTGGCGACGTCGCGCGTTGCCGAGGCATAGTCGGCCGCGTTGCGGCGACGCCCTTCGAAATCCTGGTAGAAGCCCGGCAGCTTGATGATGCCGATGCGGCGTTCCGGCTCGCTGCCCTTGGCAGGCAAGGTGATGGTTTCGCCCTTGGCAGCCTGTTCGGCTAGGCGGACCTTCTGCCGGGTCAAGGTCAGGGTGCGGTGCGCGCCATCGATGCCCAGTTCGGCCGGAATGTATTCCAGGCGCACCTGGGTGTCCTTGCTGCCCTTGATCTTCTCGACCACGTCGTCGATGCGCCAACCGATGACGTCTTCGATCACGCCATTCTTGCCCTGCCCCACGCCCACGATGCGGTCGCCGGGCTTGAGCGTTCCGTTCACGGCCGCCGGACCGCCGGGGATCACCTCGCGGATCACCACCATGTCTTCCTGCTTCTGCAGCTGCGCGCCGATTCCTTCCAGCGACAGCGACATCTGCTGGTTGAAGCGTTCGGCGGTACGCGGCGTGAAGTAATCGGTGTGCGGATCCACCGCGTTGGTGTAGGCGTTGACGAAGAACTGGAACACATCCTCGCCCTTGAGCTCGTTGACCGAGTCGGCCAGCGTGGCGTACCGCTTGTCCAGGGTCTTGCGAATGTCTTCCGGCTTCTTGCCGGCCAGCTTCAGACGCAGCCAGTCGTTCATCACCGACTGCCGCCACAGCACGTCCAGCTGCTTGTCGTCGGCCGCCCACGGCACGTCCTTGCGGTCGTACTCGAACTTGTCGCTGCCGGTGAAATCGAAATCCTGCTTGAGCAGGTCGCGCGCGTACTTGACGCGCTGGTCGACGCGCTTCTTGTACACCGAGAACACCTGGAACGCCGGTTCCAGCTTGCCGCCCCGCAAGGCATCGCTCACGCCGGCCTTCAGCGGCGCGAAACTGTCCACATCGGCCTGGGTGAAAAACTGCTTGCCGCCATCCAGCGTTTCCAGATACCGCTTGAACACGTCCTGGGCCATCGCCTCGTCCAGCGTACGCGGACGATAGGCGTAACGGCTGTCCGACAGCAGCCCGAAGACGAGTTTGGTGGCGGTCGCCTGCTCGGGCGTGGCAGCCGCGGGCAACGCGGTATCGGCACGGGCGAGCAACGCCATCGGAGTGGTCAACACCAGCGCCAGCAGGCCGGCCTTCATGGACGCAGAAACGTTGTAGGTCATCGAATGGCTCTCGGCGCAAGGCCGACGAAAAGGCGGTGAACGGATCGGACAGCATGACAGTGCCGAAAGTTGCTGGCGTTGTCATCCACTGGCTGAATCAGCCTAGCGCCGGGCCTGTAGCGGATTGTGAACGCGGCCGTACCCTGGGCGGCGGAAGCCGCCGGCAGATGCGACACGGCCCCGCGCTGGGCGGGGCCGTGTCCGATCCATTCGCTGACGTACCGCACAAACCGCTTCGCGTACGCGCGGGCTCGGTGTCTCAGGCAGCGACGCCGGCGCCGGCTGCCTGCCGGTCGGCGTGATACGACGAGCGCACCATCGGGCCCGACGCCACATGGCTGAAGCCCAGCGCGTTGCCGTACTCCTCCAGCGCCTGATATTCCTCCGGCGTCCAGTAGCGCATCACCGGGTGGTGGTGCGGCGTCGGCTGCAGATACTGGCCGATGGTGATCATGTCCACGTCGTGCGCACGCAGGTCGCGCAAGGTGGCCTGCACCTGCTCCATGGTTTCGCCCAGGCCAAGCATGATGCCGGACTTGGTGGCGATGGACGGGTGCTGCGCCTTGAAGCGCTGCAGCAGGGTCAGCGACCACTGGTAATCCGCGCCGGGACGCACGTTGGGGTACAGGTCCGGCACAGTCTCGATGTTGTGGTTGAACACGTCCGGCGGGCTCAGCGCCAGGATCTCCAGCGCGCGGTCCATGCGGCCCTTGCCGCGGAAATCCGGGGTCAGGATCTCGATGCGGGTCTTGGGCGAACTGGCGCGAATGGCCGAAATGCAGTCGACGAAGTGCTGGGCACCGCCGTCGCGCAGGTCGTCGCGATCCACGCTGGTCACCACCACGTATTTCAGGCCCATGTCGGCCACGGTGGTGGCCAGGCTGGCGGGCTCGTTGGCATCGGGCGGCTTGGGCCGGCCGTGCGCCACATCGCAGAACGAGCAGCGCCGCGTGCACACCTCGCCCAGGATCATGAAGGTGGCGGTGCCGTGGCTGAAGCACTCGTGGATGTTCGGGCAGCTGGCTTCCTCGCAGACCGTGACCAGGCGGTTTTCGCGCAGCTTGGCCTTGAGGTTCTGCACCGCATTGCCGGACGGAATGCGCACGCGGATCCACGACGGCTTGCGCAGCACCGGGGCATCGACGAACTGCACCGGCGAGCGATTGATCTTGTCGCCGCCGATCTGCTTGACGCCGGTCTGCAGCGGCGCAGGCGCGGCGGTGTCGCCGGAGACGACCTGCAGGGGAATGGAACGGGCGATAGGCTGGGTCATGACGTGGGCGCTCAGGCCGGAAGCGAAAGGTCGGGCAATGCGGAAGTGGGCTGCAACACGAGACCGAACTGGCGTGCCAGCTGATCGAGCAGCACCGCCTTGACGGCGTCCATCCCGGAAGGGCCACCCAAGTCTAGCACCGAGGTCACCTGCAGACCCTGGTAGCCGCAGGGGTTGATGCGCTGGAACGGTTCCAGGTCCATCGCCACGTTGAACGAGAGCCCATGGAAGGTGCAGCCACGCCGCACCCGGATGCCCAGTGCGGCGATCTTGGCCGCGCCGACGTAGACGCCGGGCGCGCCGTCGCGGCGTTCGGCACCGATGTTCCATTCGTCCAGCGTGTCGATCAGCGCCTGCTCGATCTTGCAGACGTAATCGCGCACGCCGATCTTGAGCCGGCGCAGATCCAGCAGCGGATAAACCACCAGTTGCCCGGGCCCGTGATAGGTCACCTGCCCACCACGATCGACCTGCAGCACCGGAATATCGCCCGGCGCCAAGACGTGCTCGGGCTTGCCGGCCTGGCCCAGGGTGAAGACTGGCGCGTGTTCGACCACCCATATCTCGTCGGACGTGCGTTCATCACGCGCATCGGTGAAACGCTGCATTGCACGCCACACCGGCGCGTAGTCCTGCCGACCGAGTTCGCGCAGCTGTGCCGGCGGGATGGCGACGGGCGCCGCGGCGGGTTCGGCCACTACAGCGTCCACTTCACTTCCGGGTGCTCGCGCAGCGCCTGATGCGCTGCGTCGAATTGCGCGCGGTTCTCGGCACGGAATCCGATCTTGACCGACACGTATTTGCCGCTGGAGGAATGCTTCCAGCTGATGCTTTCCTGCAGCAGCTCCACGCCGGTGGCGGCGAGCAGGCGCGGCAGTTCCGTCTCCAGGCCACGATCGGCCGCGCCCATGGCGCTGAGCTCGAAGGTGCCGGGGAATTGAAAGCCGTGGTCAGGGTTGTCAGAGCTGATGTCCATGCACCCATTATCGGGTCGATGGCAGCCAAACCCAAGTGCGCAGTGCCCGAACTGGCACGCGACGCCGCACAGCTTCCGGGGACTCCGCTGCATCGCCCCCGGCAGGGCCACGCGCGATGATTGCGCTACCCGGATTGGAAGACGGCTCCACCAGACAAGGCCGGGAACAGACCAGGCTGAACACGGCCCCCACCTGGTCTCCAGTCAGCAACCGCGCACGCCTGACTGCGACGCGGTGCCCGACGCACGCGCTTACTTGGACAGTTCAAGCATCGCCGACGATACCCAGCCGCGATTCCCCATCTCGTCCTCTACTTCCCACATCACGCCTTCTTTGGTGCCGGTGGGATACAACATCATGCCCGGTTCTAATGTGCGGACAGCCGCGCCAGTGCCCTTCGCATTAGCCAACAGGCGCCCTGCGCGCGTTACGGTGACTGCCTGTTGGGTGTTGGAAGCAGCCGCATTGCCGGACAGACCTCCAAGCTGGCTGACGATATCGGTATAGGCCTGCAAATACGCCAGCGTGATCACCTGACCAATCTCGGTGTTGGCATAACCGCCAGCGCCGGCTGCGCCGAAATCGCCGCCAGTGAACAAATTGCCACGCGCCCCCCAGCCCAGGTCGGTCTTCTTGGCGTTGCCCTCAGCCATGGCGACCTGTTCGGACGAGCGCACATCGGTGATGGTCAGGACCACGTCCGCGGTCTTCTTGTTGAGATTCAGGCCGCCCACCAAGTTGCCGGCATTGCCACCGACCAAGCCGCCCAGCATGCCGGCAATCGCACTGCCGCCCGCATTGCTGTTCTGCGAAATGAGGTCTGGCGTCATCACGTAGTCGGCCGCGCGGATCTGGCCCTTGCCAACATTGGAACGTGCACGCAGATCACCATTGGCCGCCATATCACGCTCGCGCTGCGATGCCGCCATGCCGGCGCCACGGTCCACCAGGGTGAAGCAGCGCGACTTGTTGACGAACACCTTGATCAACTTGGACGGCGCCGGCAGCTGCTGGCCGGACCACCAGTTGACAGCATCTTCCGGCTCGATAACCGACAGGCTGCCAAGCGGCTTGGCGCATGTCGGGATCTGCGCGACGCCCTCCTTGCGCTGATCCTGCGCGGAGCGCTTGAAGGCGTCTTTGAACCCGGCCGATGCCGGCGCGCTGACGCTGGCCAATGCAATACCCAGCATGCTGGACAGTACCGCCACGCTGACAGAAATCGTCTTGCTCATGTTTAGTCCCCTGACACCTGCGCTGCCGCCGGCAAACGCGATCCGTTGGTGATGAATAGCCTGCGAAGGCTGCCGTTCCTTGGGGCTTCTTTCCCCGGAGGCGGATCATATGCTATTCGCGCTGGCTTTTCATCGCTGCCATGCGGCAACGCGGTCACACCGCCGATGAAACGGACTGGTGCGTGAGACGCTCCACGTTGTGTCGCAAGCGACGGGCATGATGCTGCGCATATTCACGCCGCACAGCAGTGAGCGCAGGCACCTTTGCCGAATCTAGTCCACTTTTACTCCCCCAGGCCCTCCATGCTCCGACCGCGCGCCTTGTCCGCAGCCCTGCTGCTTTCTCTCACCGGGCTGTCGACGTCGGCCGTCGCGGCGGACCAATGCGATTCCAGCCGACTGGGACGCACACCGCCGGCGGTCAACTTCCGGGTCGACAACGACCTGTTCGGTGGCGAGGATCAGGACCAGGGATATTCCAACGGCGCGGTGCTGACCCTGGTGTCGCCCAACCTGGTGGACTACACCGACGATCCCTGCCTGCCGCGCACGGCGCGCTGGGTCAACAGCTATCTGGAGCGCCTGCATCCTGGCGAGTTCGATCAGCAGAACATGGTGTTTTCGATCGGGCAGGCGATCTTCACCCCAACCGACTTCACCCGCCGCGATGTGATCCCCGACGACCGGCCTTACGCCGGCATCCTGCTGGCGAGCTTCGGCTACAACGCGCGTAACGACGCGCATTTGCGCACGACCCAGCTGCAGATCGGCGTGGTCGGTCCGTGGGCGTTCGCGCAGGAGGCGCAGGATGCGATCCACGATGTGCTGGGCGACGAGAAATTCCAGGGTTGGGACAACCAGTTGCACAACGAACCGCTGATCAACCTGGTGCACGAGCGCATGCACCGCTGGCCAGCCGATGCCAGCGGCAATGCCGATGGGTTCGGTTGGGATGTCATTTCGCACTGGGGCGGTGCGCTAGGCAACATGGCCACGCATCTGAACGCGGGCGGCGAAGCCCGCTTCGGCTGGAAACTGCCGGACGACTTCGGCAGCACCCCGACCCGGCCGGCGGGCGAGAACACCGCTCCGAGCCGGTTGAGCCGCGCCCGCGGCTGGTCGGGACACCTGTTCGTGACCTCCGACGCACGCTGGGTGCTGCGTGACATCACCCTGGACGGCAATACCTTCCGCAACAGCCATCGCGTGGACAAGCGGCCGTTCGTGGCCGATGTCGGCTATGGGCTCGCGGTGATGTACGGCCGCTGGAAATTCGCGCTCGCCCGCTACCACCGCACCCGCGAATTCGACACCCAGCGCGAGACACCGGTGTACGGAAGTTTCACCATCAGCCGGATGCTTTGAAGGCGGGGATTCGGGATTGGGGATTGGGGATTCGTAAGAGCGGGCTGCTGAGGCTTCGCTCCTGGCTCGAGATTGGAGATTGGAGATTGGGGATTCGCTAGAGCAGGCTGACGAGGCTCCTGCTCTGGCGTTTACCAATCCCGAATGCCGAATCCCAAATCCCGGCAAACAAAAAGCCGGCGTTCGCCGGCTTCTTGTTTGCATCACTCCGATTCCCACCACATCCAGAACGCATCCCAGAGGCGTTTGAAGAATCCGCCTTCCTCGACCGCGTTGATGGCGACCAGCGGGGCCTGAGCGATGATCTTGCCGTCCAGGCTAACCTTGACGGTGCCGACCTGCTGGCCCTTCTTGATCGGCGCCTGCAGGTTCTTGGCCACGTCCATGCTGGGCTTGAGGTCGTTGTAGCGGCCGCGCTGCAGGCTGACCAGCAGCGGCTGGGCCACGCCCAGCTGCACTTCGTCCTGCGCGCCCTTCCAAACCTTCTGCTTGGTGACGACCTTGCCCGGCGCATACAGGCTGTGGGTCTCGAAGAAGCGGAAACCCCAGTTGAGCAACGCCAGGCTGTCGTCGGCGCGCTGGCGCTCGGAGCTGTCGCCCATGACCACCGCAACCAGACGCTGGTCGCCACGCTTGGCCGAGCTCAGCAGGCAATAACCGGCTTCGGAAGTGTGGCCGGTCTTGATGCCATCCACGGCAGGGTCGCGCCACAACAACAGGTTGCGGTTGTTCTGCTTGATGCTGCCGACCTGGAATTCCTTGATCTTGTTGTAGGCGTAGGTTTCCGGGTAATCACGCACCATCGCACGTCCGAGCAGGGCCAGATCGTAGGCGGTGGAGTGGTGGCCTTCGGCGCTGAGACCATGTGCGTTGACGAAGTACGAGTTCTTCATGCCGATCTTGGCGGCGTAGCTGTTCATCAGCGAGGCGAAGGCCTCTTCGCTGCCGGCCACATGCTCGGCCAGGGCAATGGCGGCATCGTTGCCGGACTGGATCGCCATGCCCTTTTCCATGTCTTCCAGACGCGCGGTCTGGTTGACCGGGAAGCCGCTATAGCTGCCGTCGGTGCCGGCGCCGCCCTCGCGCCAGGCGCGCTCGCTCATCATGACCTGGTCGTCGCGGGTGACCTTGCCGTTCTTGATCTCGGCGGCAACCACGTAGGAGGTCATCACCTTGGTGATGGAGGCCGGCGCCAGTTGCTGATGGATGTTCTCGCCGGCCAGTACCTGGCCGGTGGCGTAGTCCATCAGGATCCAGGACTTGGACACGGCCGGTGCGGGCGCCGGCGGAACCGGCAATGCCGCCGGGGCAGCGGGCGCGGCGGCCGCAGCAGGCGTGGGCTGCGGCGCGGGTGTCTGGGCGCAGACCAGGCCAAAGGCGAACGTGGCCACGGCAGCGGCGGCGAAGCGGAATTTCATCGAAGAACGACTCCTGACAGGCCCGAAGGCCGGGTGATCGGAAATTGTAAAGTGCGACGGCGATCGGGGCGACGTACACCGCCGGGCGCGCAGCCGTGCAGTTCAGCGACAGCGGCGCGCAGGCAGCTGCGGCCCTCGCTGCGCGATGCCTGCATGGCGCCGACCGTGCCTGACCGACCGTGCCCAGAGCAGCCGCCGGGAAAGGCAGCCGGCAGCTAGGTCAGACCCGAGTTTCCGGCTCCGCCCCTGCCGTCCACAGCTGCTCGTGCGTGGCTGCAGCGGGCCGACGGCGGCGGATGCGCCGCTGCAGACCCTCGTCAGTTGGCGACGATCTGCGGGTTGCCGAACCCGAGCCCGGCGATCCGTTGTGCGATCTCGGAGGCATTGGCGTGATCGCGTGCATTCACGCGCAGCCGCCATAGCGTGCGCCCGCCGCTGACGATATCGCTGACGCTGGCGCCGGCGATGCCGGCCGATGCCAGTTGCGACAGCGCGCGGTTGGCGTTTTCGCGGCTGGCGAAACTGGCGACCTGCAGCAGGATGTTGCCAAGCGCCGTTTCGGCCGCGCTCGGGGCCTTTGCCGGTGCCGGATCGGCGGCAGGCAGGCGTGCCGGGGCGCGATCGGCAGTCTTGACCGCGGCCACGGCCGCCGATGCTTGCCGGGGAGCCACGGCCGCCGGCTTGCCGGTGGCCACACGCACGCCCTGCGTCTTCATCCAGGCATCGAAGTTGTCGGCATTGCCGGGTTGACGCGAGTCGGCCACCCGGTAGCGCCAGCGCTCGCCCGCCGTGTTGACCGCTGCGCCTGCGGTCGCCACTGCGGGCGTGGCCGCCGGCGTACCCGCGCTCGCCGCCGCACGTGGCGGCACGGTGCGGGTGGGCAGGCGCTGCACCAGGCCGTCGATCTGGCTGCCGGCGACAGGCCGCGCCGTGGCAACGGCCGTGGTGGCCGGTTGGCCGCCGCGGCGCTTGGCCAGCAAGGTGCCGTTGTCGGCTTCGGTCAGCCCACGCACCTCGACATTACCGGTGCCCCTGCCGGTGATGCCCAGCTTGACCGCAGCGGCGTAGCTCAGATCGATCACGCGCCCATCGTGGAACGGGCCGCGGTCGTTGACGCGCACCACGACCGAATCGCCGGTATCGGTATTGGTCACCAGCGCGAAGCTCGGCAGCGGCAAGGTCTTGTGCGCGGCGGTGAAGGCGTACATGTCGTAGACCTCCTTGTTGGAGGTCAGCCGGCCATGGAACTTGCTGCCGTAGTAGGAAGCGGTGCCGCGTTCGACATAGTCGCCGGGGCTGTCCATCACCACATAGCGCTTGCCCAGCACTTCGTAGGGCGAGCGATTGCCGACGGCAGAGCGCGGCTCGTCGGTGACCAAGGGCTCGGGAATGCAGGCCACGTTGGGCACGTGGTCGGGCGTGCTGTCCTTGACGCCGGGTTTGTACAGACCGCCGGCGGTGTAGTCGCCGCGCGTGGACGGGTCTTCCCTGGCCGGCGCGTAAGGCGATGTCGAGGGGCATCCGGTGGCGACGTGCGCAGGCCCCCTTCCCTCGACCTTGATGCCCTTGACGGCGCCGCTGCCATTGCCACCTGCACTCTTCTTCGGCGCGCTGCTGCAGGCCGCCAGGCCCAACATCAGTGCCATCGGGATCAGCCACTTGGGGCCTGTCATAGTGTTCATGCCGGAGGTAACTCCTTGCCGGCAATGGCCTCGGACAGCTGGAACACGGCCATCGCGTACATCTTGGAAATGTTGTATCGGGTGATCGCGTAGTAATTCTGGAAGCCGAGCCAGTACTGCTTGCCGTTGGCATCGTCCAGGTTGATCGGGGTGGCCGTGCTGCCGGCCACGACCGGCGCGCTGGGGTGATAGCCACGCGCGGACAGATCGGCCAGCGTGTACACCGGTGCCCAGTCGGTGGGATTGAATTCCTCGTGACCGGCGGCCAGCGTGGCCGGCACTGCCACCTGCCCGCCGCGCACCCACCCACCTTTCTTGACGAAGTAGTTGGCGATCGAGGCGAACACGTCGTTGTAGTCGGTGAACAGATTGCGCTTGCCGTCGGCATCGCCGTCGACACCGAACTGGCGATAACTGGACGGCATGAACTGGCCCATGCCCATCGCACCGGCGTAGCTGCCGATCAGCGTGGTGACATCCAGTTGCTCTTCCTTGCCCAGCGCGAACAGCTGGCCGAGTTCATCGCGGAAGAACAGCTCGCGCCGCACCTCGCGTTCGAGCTTGGCCGGATCGCCGCTGCGCGGATAGCGGAACGCCAGCGTGTACAGCGCATCCAGCACGCGGTACTTGCCGGCGTTACTGCCGTAACTGGTCTCCACCCCAATGATGGCCACGATCACCTGTGCCGGCACGCCGGTGGCCGCTTCGACCTTGCTGAGTTCGGCGCGGTGTTCGGCCAGGAACGTGCGGCCGCCATCGATGCGCGCCTGGGTGATGAACATCGGCCGGTATTCGTTCCATGGCTTGACCCGCTCGGCCGGGCGCGACATCGCCGCAACGATGGCGTCCTTGAACTGGGCCTGCGCCAGGGTCGCCTCGATCTGCGCCGCATCGATGCCGTACCTGGCGGTGGTGTCGCGCACGAAGTTGGCGCGGGCGATCTCGAACGGCACCGGAGTCAGATCCACCGGCGGCAAGGTCGGCGCTTCGGCAGCGGCACTGGCAGGCGTGACGGACGCTGCCGACGAGCCCGGCGGTTTGGCCGGCGGCGCGCTGGCGGTCGGCGGCGGGGACGGAGGGCTGGGCTGGGTCGCGCAGGCGACAAGGCCGAGGGTGAGCAGGCAGGTCAGGGTGCGTCGAATCATCGGCCGAGGGTAACAGACATCAGATGAACTTCTGGCAATAAGGCCATGAAACGAAAAGACTTTAGGCAAAGTCAAGGGCGGGCGCAGCAGTGGTTCCTGTTTTTCCTTCGGGAATCCGGGTTCGTTCATGTGGCCCATGCGGAGAGCCGGGACCCGGGACCCGGAGATTGAAAGCGGAGCCGGTGCGCCGCGACAGCACTGCCCCCCTTGCGGATAAACCGGGCCGCAGCTGCAGTCCCAGCCGTCGCCGCACCCTCGACCTGGCGCGGCGACGGCGGGTGCGGTCACAACGCTGGAAAACGCGGCGCTCCCGAACAGGTGGGCACGGCGCCTTCGACTTGCACGGCACCGGTGGTGACGCCGGCACCGGTGGGCGTCAGTGCGCTATTGCTCAACCCGATCTTCGCGTTGCTCGCAGTGACCGACGTGTTTCCGGTCGCCACATTGGCAAGCACCAGGTCCAACGGCGTCTGTGCGTCGTAACCGCGTAGGATCCAGCCCTTGCCACCTGCATCGTTCGCGCTGCGCAATCCATCCACGACGATGGCGCTGAAGGTCGGCTTGGTACCGCTGCTGCCACTGGCGTAGAACGGATTGATCACGACCGGGCTGGTCACGCCGTACAGGCAGGTGTTGCGATAGGTGACCTGACTGACCGCACCGCCCTTGACGATGCTGGTCTTGATGCGCAGGCCGTTGTTGTCGGTACTGCGGTTGCCTGCATCGTCGGTGGACACCAACGCGTTGTTCTCCACCAGCACGTTGCTGACGCCGGACATCACCTCGCTGCCGATCGAGATGCCATGGGTGCCGTAGAACCGCGAGTTGCGCACGGTGATGTTGGCCGACCTGGAATTGATGGTCTTGATCGCTACGCCGTCGTCGCCGCCCATCACGTCGCTGTCGTGGATGGTGGCATTGACCACGCTGTCCAGATCCAGCCCGTCGGTATTGGGGCTGGTGGCCGGCGACTTCACCCGCACGCCCCAGATGGTGAGTCCGTTGACGATGTGCGAGAAGAAATGGAAGTACGGCGCGTTGATCAGATTGATGTGGTAGAGGGTGAACGCATTGGAATTCTGCACCTTGATCAGGTCCGGGCTGTTCTGTACCTGGCCCGCGGCCTTGGCGTTCTCGCCGAATTGCCACCAGCTGGTGTTCTTGCCCAGCATGAGCAGATCGCCGCGCCCGTCGATGGTGCCCTGGCGATCGCCCCGACGAATCCCCATGACGCCGGTGTCGTTGCCCTTGACGCTGATCAGCGGCAGGCAGCCACCGCTCTTGGACGCGGCCACGCCGCACCCACTGCCGTAATCTGCCGGATTGCGCGAGCCGTACAAGGTGACGCCTTGGTCGACGACCAGGGTGACATTGGCCGGAATCGACAGCGGGCCGGTCAGGAACGCGTTCCCACTGCCGCTGGTCAACAGCACGCTTCCGCTCTTGCAAGCGTTGAGCGCGTCCTGGATGGCCTTGGTATCGGGTGGCGCGCCTTCCAGCGCGGCATCGAACAGGCGCCCGCTCGGTGTGTGGCTGGCTCTCACCGTCTGGCAGGTTGCAGGAATCGTCGGCTCGGAGACGGCACGCGTATCGCCGGTGGCGAAGGTGACGGCGCCGGCCTGTGTGGCAAGCGTCAGACAAACGCCACCAATGGCAGCGGGGAGCAGTTTCATAGAAGGATTGTCCGTGAGGAAGAGGGTGCGCGAATCTGCAGGCGATGCGGCGCCGTCATCGCTGCAGAGGCGCCGCGGACTCTACGCAGAGCGGCCCATGGCCGTGCAGGGCTGGCGAACCGTCCACCGTGCGAACGAAGCGGCGCCGCGTGGCAGGCGCGCATTGCGCAGCAATGCACAGAACATGCGATGTGTCGCAGCGCGGCAACACGGCAACGGACCGCTGTGACAACCGCAAACGATGCAGCGTGCAGGCGTGCCCCGCGTCTGCCGAGCCGCGCGACGCAATCAGTTACAACCTCGCGCGCAGACACCGGGGCTGACGCGTTGGCGATACGCGTTCGAGACCTCGCGCCTCAGTATCCGTGCACCGGTCGATGCGACTTCACCGCCATCACCAACCCCAGGCCTGCCAGCAGCGACACCGCCGAGGTGCCGCCATAACTCATCAGCGGCATCGGCACGCCCACTACCGGCAGCAGGCCGGAGATCATGCCGCCGTTGACCAGCACATAGACGAAGAAGGCCAGACCGGTAGCGCCGGCGATCAGGCGCGAATAGGTATCGCGCGCCTGCGCGGCGATCCACAGGCAACGGCCGATGACGATCAGGTACAGGGTCAGCACGGTGGCCACGCCGATCCAGCCGAACTCCTCGCTCAGCACCGAGAACGCGAAGTCGGTGGTCTGCTCGGGGATGAAGTTCAGATGCGATTGCGAGCCCAGCCCCCAGCCCTTGCCGTCCAACCCGCCCGAGCCGATCGCGATCTTGGACTGGATGATGTTCCAGCCGGCGCCGAGCGCGTCGTTCTCGGGGTTGAGGAACATCATGATGCGGTCCTTCTGGTACGGACGCAGCAGCCAGAACCAGGCCACCGGCGCCGCTGCCGCCACACCGCTCACGCCCACCGCCACCCACCACCACGGCAATCCGGCCAGCAGCAGCACGAACACGCCGCTGGCAGCGATCAGCACGCCGGTGCCGAAGTCCGGCTGCAACATGATCAACGCGGTCGGTACGCCGATGATCATGCAGGTGACCAGCACGGTGGAAATGCGCGGCGGCAGCGGCATGCGGTGCAGATACCAGGCGGCCATCATCGGCAGGCTGATCTTGAGCAGTTCGGCCGGCTGCAGGTAGAACACTTTCAGGTCCAGCCACTGGCGGCCGTACTTGCCGGTGCCCAGCACGAACACCGCCAGCAACGGCAGCATCGACAGGCCATAGATCCACGGCGTCCACGCCCGCAGGCGCAGCACCGACATGCGCGAGATGCACCACATCGCGCCGGTGCCGATGACGAAGCGCACGCCCTGCGCCATCACCAGGTGATCGCCCTCGGCAGTGCCGCCTGCGCTCTTGAGCACCGACAGGCCGATCGCCATCAAGCTGCCGAGCGCCAGGCACAGCACCCAGTCCAGGCTGCGCGTGAAGCGCGCAGCCATGTCCACCAGCCAGCGCAGGATGTCGCTCAATGGTCGGTCTCCTGCACCGTATCCGGGACATCCGGCACCACCGGTTGCGCCGGCGTGGTGGGGTCCAGCGCAACCGCGGTCTGGCCGATCATCACCGGCAGCTCTTCCAGTGCGGCGGCGGCCGCGTCGCCGGCCTGACGCGCATCGGTGGCACCGGCCTCGAACTGGTTGATGCCCACTGCGGTCATGCCGAGCTCGCTATCCAGCGGCTCCAGTCCGGCCGGCATCTTGCCCAGCAACCAGGCGTCGAAGATCTTGCGTGCGATCGGTGCCGCCGAACTGGTACCGAAGCCGCCGCCTTCCACCGCCACCGCCACCGCGATGACCGGATTGTCGGCGGGCGCAAAGCCGACGAACAGGCCACGGTGGCGCAGATGCAGCGGCAGGCTGCGCGGGTCCACCGCCGCCACGCCCTTGCGGCTGACCACCTGTGCGGTACCGGTCTTGCCGGCCATCTGGTACGGCGCGCCGGGGGTGATGGCATAACCGGTACCGCCCGGTCGCATGGTGTCCATCATGCCCTCGCGCACCACCTGCAGATGCGCCGGGCTCGGGCTCAGCGGCTTGCCCGGCGGCTGGATCATCGGTTGCCACGGGTGATCGAAACCGGTGCGCTGCTCCAGCACCAGATGCGGGCGCAGCAGCAGGCCGCTGGCGATCGCCGAGACCCCGCGCACCAGCTGCAGCGGAGTCACCTTCCAGTCGCCCTGGCCGATGGCGATGTTGACCGTATCGCCGGGATACCAGCGTTCCTTGCGGGTCTTGTACTTGTAGGCAGGCGACGGCAGGATGCCGCCGATCTCGCCCAGCAGGTCCACCCCGGTGGGCTGGCCGAAGCCGTAGTCGGACATGTAACGGTCGAAGCGCTCGATCCCCATGTCCACCGCCAGGCGGTAGTAATACGTATTGACCGACTGCGCGATCGACTTGCGCAGATCGGTCCAGCCATGCCCGCCACGGTGCGAATCGCCCCAGCCGCGGCTGACTCCGGGCAGATAGAACATGCCCGTGGACAACACCCGGTCCTCCGGACGCCGCAGGCCGCTGTCCAGCCCCGCCAGCGCGATCAGCGGCTTGAGCGTGGAGCCCGGCGCCACGCCACCCAGCACCAGCCGGTTGAACTGCGGCCGCGACGGGTTGTCGTTGAGCATGCGGAAATCGCTGTGCGAGATGCCGTTCACGAACAGATTGGGATCGTAGCTGGGCAGGCTGACCATGCCCAGGATCTCGCCGGTACGTGGGTCCATTGCGATCGCCGCGCCTTCGTGCTCGCCGAACGCGGCCACCATCGCGCGCTGCAGGTCGGCGTCGACCGACAGCCGCAGATCGGCGCCGGACTGCGGTGCGACCCGGCCCACGGTGCGGATGGCGCGGCCCTGCACGTTGGTCTCGACCTGCTCGTAGCCGACCTGCCCGCGCAGATCCTGCTCGTAGTAGCGTTCCAGCCCGGATTTGCCCATGTGGGTGAGCGCAGCGTTGCCCTCGCCGAGGACCGCCAGATCCTTTTCGTCGATGCGGCCGACGTAGCCGATGATGTGCGCGAACAGCGGCCCGAACGGATAGCGCCGGGTCAGGTACGGTTCCAGCTCCACGCCCGGGAAGCGCCAGCGCTCCACCGCGAAGCGCGCCATTTCCTCGTCGCTCATGCGCAGCTTCAGCGTCACCGGCAGGAAGCTGCGGCGCGCGCGGCGTTCGCGCTTGAAGCGCTCCAGATCCTCCGGCGCGATCGGGATCACCTTGCCCAGCGCAGCCAGCATGGCGTCCATGTCGGCCACCTTGTCCGGGGTCACGTCCAGGCGGAACGCCGGCACGTTCTCGGCCAGCAACCGGCCGCTGCGGTCGTAGATCATGCCGCGCCCGGGGACCACCGGCTTGGGCTTGATGCGGTTGGCTTCCGAGCGGGTGGCGTAGACCTCGTGGTCGAGCACCTGCAGCTTGAAGTACCACCCGCCCAGGCCGACCAGGCAGACGACCACCATCGCAAAGCCCAGCACCGCGCGGCGGCGGAACTGCTCGGCTTCGGCGTGCGGATTCTTGGCCTGGCGACGACCGTGCATGGGCTACTTCTTGCTCCGCTTGCCCAGCCGCACCGCATCCAGCAGCACGAACAGCGGCGGCCACAGCGCCATGCCCAGCAGCGGCGCCCACCAGTAGCTCCACGGCAGGGTCGGCTCGCCCACCGCCAGATGCACGGCCGAGGACACGATGCGGTCGTTCAGCAGCAACCCCCCGATGGCCAGCGCCTGCTGGGAGAGCGGAAAAAACCGCATCCGCGCGCGGAAGCGCTGCAGGATGAAGGTCATGATCACCAGCCGCAGCGCCTGCTCGCCGAGCAGCCCGCCATACAGCAGATCTGCCAGCACCCCGGCCACGAAAGCCACGCCCAGCCCGACCCGGTCGGGCGCTTCGATCACCCAATAGGCCAGCACCAGCGCCAGCCAGTACGGACGCAGCGGCTGTACCAGCGCCGGCAACGGCAGCAGCCCCAGCAACAGCGCAACGAAGATGCTGACCGGCAGGATCCAGGTATTGCGCATGCGGGTCATTGGTCCGTCTCCTGTGGAGACGGGACCCGGGATCCGGAGCCAGCCGGGAGCCGGGACCCGGGACCCGGGACCCGGGCAGAAGCGGGGCGTGTCGCGGTAACGGCCGCCGCGGCATCCGGGCGCACACGCTCCGCCGACTGCTGAGAGGCCGGGTCCCGGGCAGAGGCACTACCATCGTTGCTGTTGCTGTTGCTGTTGCTGTTGCCGGGTCCCGGGTCCCGGGTCCCGGGTCCCGGCTCTCCCGGCTCTCCCGGCACTACCCGCAACGGCTTGCCCGCCCGCAGCAACAACACATCCCGGCCCCGATCCAGCTTGGCCGCCGGGGTCAGTTCGCCGACCAGGAAGGCGTGGGTGTCGTCCGGATGCAGTTCGGAGACCTTGCCGACCGGGAAGCCGGCCGGGAAGCGGCCGCCCAGGCCGGAGGTGACGATCTCGTCGCCCACCTGCACGCCGGCACTGAGCGGGATGTCGCGCAGTTCCAGGCGGTCGCCGCGGCCGTAGACGATCAGGCGCACGCCATTGCGCGCAACGCTGACCGGCACCGCATGATCGGGGTCGGTCAGCAGCAGCACGGTGGAATGCAGCGGGGTCACTTCGATCACCTGGCCCATCAAACCGCCGGCATCGATCACCGCCTGGCCCAACCGCACGCCGTCGCGGCTGCCGGCATCCAGCAGCAGGCGCTGGCGGGTGGGGTCCAGGTCGATATCCAGGATCGGCGCCAGCTGCACGTCCAGGCCGCGGCGCTCGGCCACGTTGAGCAGTTCGCGCAACTGCGCGTTGTCCAGCGCGGCGGTCTGCAGCCGGGTCAGGCGGGCATTGGCCACCAGCAGCTGATTGCGCAGGTCGCGGGTTTCCTCCACCAACTGCGCATGGGTGGCAGCGTTGTCGCGCACCTGCGAGCCGATCCGCCCCGGCAGCCCGGCCACCGCCCAAATAGGCTGGATCAGCAGATTGGCCTGCAAACGCAGCTGGCTCAGCCAGCCACCACGGCTATCGAGTCCGATCAGCACGACCGCCAGCACCAGATAGACCAGCAACCGCAGTGTGGAGGTGACTTCGCCCGGACGGGAGGCGACGGGAGGACCGGCGTAGGAGGGCACTGTCAGGGCCGGGATTGGGGATTCGGGAATGGGGAATCGGAGAGCGCTGTGCTGCCCTCGATGCGGCTGAGGCTAAAACTCACATCGGCGGGACCGCGTCGCAACCGCGCAGGGCAGCAGGCAGGGAATGCTTTGACGATTCCCCATTCCCGATTCCCCATTCCCAGCTCCATCACTCTGGAGCGAAGAACTCGTTGCCATGCATGTCCACCAGCTCCAGCGCGCGACCACCGCCGCGGGCCACGCAGGTGAGCGGGTCGTCGGCCACCTGCACGTGCAGGCCGGTTTCCTCGGAGATCAACCGGTCCAGGTCGCGCAGCAGCGCGCCGCCGCCGGTGAGCACGATGCCGCGCTCGGCCACGTCGGCGCACAGTTCCGGCGGGGTCTGCTCCAGCGCCAGCTTGACTGCGGACACAATGCCCGACAGCGGCTCGTGCAGCGCTTCCAGCACCTCGTTGGAGTTGATCTTGATCATCTTGGGCACGCCCTCGGCCAGGTTGCGGCCGGAGATCTCCATCTCCTGCACCTCGTCCTGCGGATAGGCGCAGCCGATCTGCAGCTTGATCCGCTCGGCGGTGGCTTCGCCGATCAGCATGCCGTGGTTGCGGCGCACGTAGTTGGTGATCGACTCGTCGAAGCGGTCGCCGCCCACCCGCACCGACTGCGAGTAGACGATGCCGTTGAGCGAGATCACCGCCACCTCGGTGGTGCCTCCGCCGATATCGATGACCATCGAACCGCGCGCCTCGGTCACCGGCATGCCGGCACCGATCGCCGCGGCCATCGGCTCTTCGATCAGGTAGACGTCGCGCGCACCGGCCTCTTCCGCCGATTCCTTGATGGCGCGGCGCTCGACCTGGGTGGAGCCGGCCGGCACGCAGACCAGCACGCGCGGGCTGGGACGCAGCACGCGCGACTTGTGCACCTTCTTGATGAAGTGCTTCAGCATCGCCTCGGTGTAGGTGAAGTCGGCGATCACGCCATCCTTCATCGGGCGGATGGTGGTGATATGGCCGGGAGTCCTGCCGAGCATCTGCTTGGCCTCGGCGCCGACCGCCGCCACCGAGCGCGTACCGCCGATCGCACGGTCCTGACGCACCGCCACCACCGATGGCTCGTTCAGCACGATGCCCTGCCCGCGCACGTAGATCAGCGTATTGGCCGTGCCCAGATCGATGGACAGGTCGTTGGAGAACATGCCGCGCAGTTTCTTGAACATCGAGGGAGTTGTTCCTGGGTGAGTCGCGCGCCCTACCGCCAGAGTGGCGAAAATTTGGGCAGAAAACGAAGTCGGCTAGCCTAGCAATCCCCCCCGGGGTGAGCAAGGAAAAATCGGCCGCCCCGGCCCCGTTTTCATGTGCCGGTCACGCCGGCCATGGCATGCGGTTGTGGCCCTGATCGGTCGCAGCCGTTACCCTTTGCGCCGCGGCGCACGCGCCGTCCCGCTGCCATGCCCGGCAACTGGCGGGTATTTCCCTACGCAAAGGCCTGATTCGATGTCCGCACTGATCTGTGGTTCCCTCGCCTACGACACCATCATGGTGTTTCCGGACCAGTTCAAGAACCACATCCTGCCGGACAAGGTGCACATCCTGAACGTCTCGTTCCTGGTGCCGCGCATGCGCCGCGAGTTCGGCGGCTGTGCCGGCAACATCGCCTACAACCTGCACCTGCTCGGCGGCGCACCGATTCCGATGGGCACCGTTGGCCAGGATTTCGGCCCCTACCGCGAGCACTTCGAGGCCCTGGGCATCGACCTGTCGCGCGTGAAGATCATCGACGACCTATTCACCCCGCAGGCGTTCATCACCACCGACCACGACAACAACCAGATCACCGCCTTCCACCCGGGCGCGATGATGCGCAGCTACGAGAACCACGTGAAGGACGTGCCGGGGGTGACCCTGGGCCTGGTCGGCCCGGACGGGCGCGAAGGCATGATCCAGAACGCGGAAGAGTTCGCTACCGGCGGCGTCCCCTTCATCTTCGACCCCGGCCAGGCCATGCCGCTGTTCAACGGCCCGGAGCTGCGCCAGTTCATCGAGCAGGCCGACTACGTGGTGGTCAACGACTACGAGTCCAATCTGCTGCAGGAACGCACCGGCTGGGACGAAAAGGACATCGTCTCGCGCGTGCAGGCCTACATCACCACCCAGGGTCCCAAGGGCGCACTGGTGCACACCCCGGAGAAGACCTACGACATTCCGCCGGCGCACGAGCGCCGCGTGGTCGATCCCACCGGCTGCGGCGATGCGTTCCGCGCCGGGCTGATCTACGGCATCCAGCACAACTACGACTGGCTGACCATCGGCCGCATGGGCAACCTGATGGGCGCGCTGAAGGTGGAGCACCCGGGTACGCAGAACCAGCGCTTCGACTTCGCCGAATTCAACGATCAGTTCAAGCAGCAGTTCGGTTACGCGCTCTGACGCGCACCGCCGCTGATCAGCGCTTGCCCTTCTTCCCTTGGGAGAAGGTGTCCCGCAGGGGCGGATGAGGGTGCGCCTCGGAGATCTACCGTCACCTGTCATGACAAACGCGTCGCCACGCGCCATCAGACCTGAATCACCGACTGCTTCACTGCCTCGCCCCGTACCCTCACCCCAGCCCCCGCGCTGCGCCCCGGCCCGCGCTCGCGGCACGGGCGCTCCAAGGCACACGCGCCAGTGGCGAGTAAGCCGTGCCTTCTCGCCCCTTGGGCAGAGGGGCTTTATGCCGACAGCGCGGCATCGTCAGCGGCGACAGCGCACTTTGCTGCAATGCAGTTTGAGCATCACCACGGTTTGTGTCTCTACTGACGCCTCGCGCCCACTGAGGAACGCTGGCCCATGTCAGAGCCAAGCGTTATCGCCGATTCCCAGGTTTCGCCGGAGTTCGAGCCCGACCTGCTACGGCAGATCCGACGGTTGCGCGACATCGCGCCACTGGCGCCGCCGCTGACGCGCTCGTGGCGGCGCTGCCTGGACGACTACGCGCTGCTGCCCGAGGCCACGCCCGCCCCGCTGGTCCATGACGCCCTGCACCTGCGCGAGCGCCAGCAGCGCCTCGGCGAGGTGCTGCGTATCGCCAAGGTGGAAATGGAGAACCTGTACGAGCAGATCGCCGGCAGCGGCTATGCGGTGATCTTTGCCGATGCCCAGGCCACGGTATTGCACAGCGTGCACGATGCCACGCTGGTGCACGAGTTCCGCCAGGCCGGCTTGCTGTGCGGCGCCAGTTGGGACGAATGCCATCAGGGCACCAACGGGCTGGGCACGTGCGCGGCCGAGCGCACGCCGGTGAGCGTGCACCGCGGCGAGCATTACCTGACCCGGCACCTGCCGCTCTCCTGCAGCGGCGCGCCCATCCTGGATCCGCACGGCGGCCTGCTGGCGGTGCTGGACGCCTCCACGCCCAATGCGCAGGACAGCAAACAGATCCAGCGCCATACCATGGCGTTGGTGAGCATGTCCGCCGCGCAGATCTCGCGCTCGCATTTTCTCAACGAGTTCGCCCACGCCTACATCCTGCGCTTCCACAGCCGCCCGGAATTCGCCGGCCTGCTGCACGAAGCCTTGATCGCCATCGGCACCGACGGCCGCGTGCTGGCGGTGAACGAAGCGGTGCTCGAACAGCTGGGCAAGATCGATCGCAGCCTATTGGTGGGGCGCGACATCTCGCAGGTGATGCAACTGGACTTCGACACCCTCGAACACCGCGCCGGCAGCGACGCCGGCACGGTGTGGTCGATCCGCTGCGCCTGCCACGGGCGCCGCTTCTACGCGCTGGTACGCCCGCCCCGTGCGCGTCCGTCGCCGTCGGGCGTGGGCGGAGCCGCGGCGGCGGTGCCGGACACTGCCGCCGCACCGGGCGAGCACATCGGCTCCGATCCGCGGATGCGCCATAACCTGGCCAATGCATTGAAGCTGGCGGCGCACCGGGTCTCCATCCTGCTGCGCGGCGACACCGGCACCGGCAAGGAAGAATTCGCCAAGGCCGTGCATCGCGGCTCGCCCTGGTCCAGCGGGGCGTTCGTGGCGATCAACTGCGCCGCGATTCCGGAGGCGCTGATCGAAAGCGAACTGTTCGGCTATGCGCGCGGGGCGTTCACCGACGCTGCGCGCGAAGGACGTCACGGCAAACTGTTGCAGGCCAGCGGTGGCACCTTGTTCCTGGACGAAATCGGCGACATGCCGCTGCCGTTGCAGAGCCGCCTGCTGCGCGTACTGGAAGACCAGTGCGTCACGCCGCTGGGCAGCGAGCGCACGGTCGCGCTGGAACTGCACGTCATCAGCGCCAGCCATCGCGATCTGGCCCAGCGCGTGGCCGCAGGGGAGTTCCGCGAAGACCTGTATTACCGACTCAACGGCGTGGTCATGCACCTGCCGCCGCTGCGCGAACGCAGCGACAAGGCCGAGTTGATCCGCACCCTGCTGCACGAGGAAAACCCCGAACGCAGCGTGCGCATCAGCGAGGAGGCCATGCACAAGCTGCTCAGCTACGCATGGCCGGGCAACCTGCGCCAGTTGCGCAATGTGCTGCGCACCGCGGCGGTGCTGTGCAGCGGTGGCGTGATCCGCCTGCCCAACCTGCCGCAGGAGATCGTCGACGCCGGAAGCGCCCCCTGCCTGGTGGATGGCCGCGCGGTGGCCGCCGACGACATGCCGGGCCGCGTCGCGCTGGATCAGGCCGAACGCATGGTGCTGCAGCAACAACTCGAACGCCACCGCTGGAATGTCAGCCGCACCGCCGATGCGCTGGGCATCAGCCGCAATACGCTGTATCGCAAGCTGCGCAAGCATGGTCTGGCTACCGGATGAATCGGGGGCCGGGATTCGGGATTGGGGATTGGCAACAGCTAGCAGTCGGCGCCGCCGGTGCATCGGCGTTTACGAATCACGAATCCCGAATTCCGAATCCCCGCCTCAAAGCGCCCAACGCAGCCCGACCACATACTGCCTGGGTACGCCGGGTGCGAGAAAACGCGCCGGGCCGGTTTCTACCGGTGCATCTTGCGGGCGGGCCAGCTCGCCGTCGGGGAACACGTCTTCGGCCACGGCGGCATAGGTGGCGTAGTGGCGGTCGAACACATTGTCGATCCGCGCGAATAACGACACGCGTGGAGTGATGGTCCAACGCGCCTGCAGGTCGACCAGGGCATAGCCGGCAGTGCCGATGTCGATGCGCTCGGGCGCGGCTTCGCCCGCTTCGGCATTGTCGACCTGACCGTCCTCGTTGCCGCTGGCCACGCGCCCGGACACCGCGCGCACGCCGGCGCCCAGGGTCAGCGCATCGCGCTGCCATTCCACCGCGGCCTTGAAATTGTGCCGCGGCAGTGCGGCAATGCGCAGGCCGGGCCGCAGCGCGATCACGCGCTCGCCGGACAACAATTCGCCGCTGCTGCGGTAGGTCGCGTCCAGGTAGCTGTAGCCGGCCGACCACTGCCAGCGGCCGCTGCGCTGCTGCAGCGCCAGATCTGCGCCCTGGTAGCGGGTACGGCCGACGTTGTCGAAGTACCCCAGCTGGGTATCGGGCGCGCGCAGGAACAGGATGTCGTCGCGGTTATCGGCCCGGTACAGCGACAGCGTCGCCTGGGTGTCGGCCGATGGCGCCCAGCGCGCGCCCACTTCGACCGTGCGCGAGACGATCTGCTCCAGCGGTGGATCGGCCTGCAGGCCGGTGGGGAGGCGGCACGGCTGGGTCGGATCGGCACAGCCCAGCTCGATGGCGGTGGGCGCGCGCGTGTTCTGCGCCACCGAGCCGTACACGGTCAGCCCGGAAGCGAGCCGATGGGTCAGCCCCAGCGAGGGATTGGCCTTGACGTAGACGAAGCGCTCGCGCGGGCGGTCGCCGTCCTCGGCAGTGGAGAGGATGTTGTCCACCACCACCCGATTCCAGCGCACTGCCGCAGTGAGATGGGTCGCCTGGTCGATCGCCCAGGTATCGGCGACGAAGGCGCCCAGCGTCTTGGTGCTGCCGCGCACGCCGGAGAAGAACGTCCGCTCGGCATCGGGATCGGCCAGCACCGAGCGATCCGGCTGTACCCAGCCATCGCGGGCGAACTGTCGATACCGGACATGACCGCGATCGAAGGTCACGCCGGTGCTGAGCGCATGCGCACCCCACTGCCCGGTCAGGTTGAGCGCCAGCCCCTGCGCATCCTGGCGCATCCATGTGGTGTTGAGTGCCCCGGTCGGCAGCGCATCGGCATCGGCGCGCGCGATCCCGCAATCGGCGTCCAGCGCGGTGCCGTCTGCGGCATAGCCGGACGCGCACTCTTCGACGAACTCTTCGTAGTCTTCGCCGATGTCGCCGTTGACGGTGTCGCGCCGGCCCACGCGCGAATAGGCCAGCGCGTGCAATGCGGTGTCGGCATCGAAGCGATGATCCAGCTGCGCGGTCAGCAGCGTGTTGCGATTGCGGGTGAGGTCCGGCGAGGTGTATACCGCGCGGCGGTCGGCGCGATACAGCCCGGGCTCAGGCCCTTCGTCGGTGTAACGCGTCTGCGGCAGCAGGCCGTTGCCGATCAGGCGGCTGCGCCCGTGCAGCAGCGACAGGCTCCAGTCGGTCTGCTCGCCCTGCCGACCGAGCTTGCCGAACAGCGTGCCCAGCCGGCCTTCGGACGCATCGCGCCAGCCGTTCTCGTCGAAACCGGTCACTGCGATGAACCCATGCCAGCCGTCCGCGCCGGCGACGCCATAGCTGGCATCCAGGCGCCTGCGCGCGCCGCTGCCCAGACTCAACTCGCCCTGCACGCCCGGTGCGGTGAGTCCGGAGGCAGTGGACAACACCACCGCGCCCCCCAGCGTGTTCGGACCGAACAGCGGGTTGGAACCGGGCATCAGGGTCACCGCCGTGATCGCCGCTTCGGGCAGCATGTCCCAGCTGACGATGTCGGCGAACGGTTCGTTGAGGCGTACGCCATCCAGATACACCGATACGCCCTGCGAGGCGCCCGGCAAGGCCGAGGCGCGGAAGCCGTGGAAGGTGAGGTCGTTCTGGAACGCGCTGCCCTGCACATCGTTGCCATCCACGCCGACGAAGCGCCGCTGCAGCAGATCGCCGAGATTGTTGCTGCGCCCGCGCGACAGGTCGGCCGTGTTGGCCGACTGCACCATGTACGGCAGCTGCCCCGCATCGATGGTGGTGCCGGGGACCGGCGTGGCGGTGACCTCGACGCGATCCAGCCAGGTGACCTGCGCCGCCTCTGCCGCCAGCGCCCTGGCAGCGCCGGCCAGCGATGCCAGGGCACAGGCGCCCACCAATGCGTGGCGCCGCAACGGCGCGTTCCTGCGTGTGGCTGCTGTCATGTCGCGTCTCCGTCAATAAAGCACGATCGATTTGATGCCGCGCGCGGCGCGCAGATCCGCCAACCCCTGGTTGATCTCGTCCAGCGCCAGCGTGCGGGTGATCAGTGGTGCCAACCGGATTTCGCCGCGCAGGCAGCGCTCCACATAGCCGGGCAACTCGCTGCGCCCTTTCACCCCGCCGAATGCGCTGCCGCGCCACACCCGCCCGGTGACCAGCTGGAACGGGCGGGTACTGATTTCCTGCGCAGCGTCGGCCAGGCCGAGAATGACGCTCTCGCCCCAGCCCTTGTGGCAACACTCCAGCGCCGCCCGCATCGTGCCCACATCGCCGACGCATTCGAAACTGTGGTCGGCGCCACCGTCGGTGAGATCCACGATCACCTGCTGGATCGGCGCGCCGTAGTCGCGTGGATCCAGGCAATCGGTGGCGCCCAGCGCGCGCGCCAGCGCGAACTTGCCCGGATCGATATCCACTCCCACGATGCGCCCGGCCTGCGCCAGCACCGCGCCCTGCACCACCGACAGCCCGATGCCGCCCAGGCCGAACACCGCCACGCTATCGCCGGGACGCACGTGCGCGCCGGTGAGGACCGCGCCCACCCCCGTGGTGACCGTGCAGCCGAGCAGACAGACCTGCTCCAGCGCGGCCTCGCGCGGGATGCGCGCCACCGCGATCTCGGGCAGCACGGTGTACTCGGAAAAGGTGCTGGTACCCATGTGATGCAGGATCGGGCGCCCGTGCAGCGAGAACCGGCTGCTGCCATCGGGCATCAGCCCGCGCTCCTGGCTGCTGCGAATCGCCTGGCACAGGTTGGTACGGCCGGATCGGCAGAACTTGCAGACCCCGCATTCGGGCATGTACAGCGGGATGACATGGTCGCCGGCCTGCACGCTGGTGACGCCGATACCCACCGCTTCCACCACACCGGCGCCTTCCTGCCCCAGGATCGCCGGGAAGCTGGCCGCATGCCCGTGGGCCAGTGCGTGCACATCGCCATGGCAGATGCCGGTGGCGACCAGCCGCACCAGGACCTCGCCGGGGCGCGGCGGCTGCAGCTCCACTTCTTCGATGGTCAGCGGCTGATGCGGGCCCCAGGCCACCGCAGCGCGTGTCTTCATCCCGCCTCCCTGGCGCGCGTGGGCATGGCGGCCACTCAGCGCGCGATGACCACGCCCCACGGCAGTTCGCCGACAGGGATCTGTTTGCGTTCGCGCAGGCTGGCGGTGTCGATCACGCTCACCGTATTGGAGCGCCCGTTCGCCACGTACAGCTTGTCGCCGGCCGGGGTCAGCGCCGGGTTCCATGGCCGCAACCCGACCGGGATCTCGGCCAGGCGGCGTGCGCTGCGGGTGTCGATCACGCTGACCGTCCCGGCGCCACCATTGGAGGCATACAGACGCACGCCGTCCGCAGACAGGGCAACCCCGGCGGTGCGCACGCCAGCCGGCAGACTGGCGCGGCGGGTGCGGGTCTGCAGGTCGATCACATCCACCACGTCGGCCGTTTCCTGCGCGATGTAGACGCGATGACCATCCGGCGCGAAGGCCATGCCGCGTGGGTGGCCGCTGGTGGCCACCACGCCGATCGAGCGCTGCGTGGTCAGATCGATCAGGTCCATGTCGTTGGAGCCTTCGTTGCTGGTCAGCAGCCACTTGCCATCGGGTGTATACGCGCAGTGCTCCGGTGCCTGCCCACGCGTGGCGATGACCTGCTGCACCGTAAAGCGTGCGGCATCGATCAGCATCACCTGGTTCTGCCCCTCCACGCACACCGCGAACTGCCTGCCATCGGGCGAGCGCGCGATGCCTTCGGCGTTCTCGCCGATCTGCACGCTGCGCAGCACGCTGTCCTTGGCGATGTCCAGCTCGATCAATCGGTGGTGTTGCGCATCGATCAGGTACAGGTGGCCCTGTGCCCCGGGCAACAGTTGCTGCAGGCGATTGCCCAACTGGCCTTGTCCGGTGAGGGTACGCACCACCGTATCGCTGCGGGTATCGATCACCGACACCGTGCCGCTGCGCTGATTGGGCACATACGCAAACACCGGCGCAGTCGCAGGCGCGGGCGTTGCATCGGTGGAGAGCGGCGGCGCGAGGGGAGCGGACCTCGCCGTGGAGGCAGTCACAGGCGCATCGCGCTGGCAGCCGGCCAGCAGCACCAGCGCGCCGAGTGCAGCCACCGCACGCAGGCGCAGCCAAGTGCCGCAAACCGCTCTGGAGACGCCAGGCCTCATTGCGCCTTGCCTGCGGTCTTGTTGATGGAATGGATGAAGGCGAGCAGCTTTTCGGTATCGCCGGGCTTGAGCACCGGTGCGAACGGCGGCATCTGCCCCACCACTTTTTCGTGGCCGATCCGGGTCTTGCCATGGGTGATCATCGCGGCGGTGCCTTCGCTGATCAGCGCACGCAAGGTGTCGTCGTCGCTGCCATAGACCCAGATGTCGTTGGTCAACGGCGGGCACATGCCACCACCCCCGGTACCGCCGTGGCAGGCATTGCAGCCGGCGGAAAAATAGATCTTCTTGCCTTCGGCCACCAGTTCCGGCGTGACCTTGACTTCCGGCCCCTTGGGAATCGGAACCACCGTGGCTGGAGGCGTAGGCGGCGTAGCCGGATCCGGCGCCGGCCCGGCGGCGAGATTGGGCATGGCCGCCGGCGCGGCAGCGGGTGGCGGCGCTGTGGTCGCCGCTGCCGGCGTGCTGGCGGCGGGAGGCGCGGCCGCATCGCGCGCCGGGCCAGGCGGCGCTTCCTCCTTGCCGCATGCCGCCAACATTGCACTGAGCAGCACGCTGCATAACGCTGCACGGACGGAACGATCGAGACAACCAACGATGGTCTTGCGCATGGACGAACCTTTCTGATCGGAGGGAACGCCACGCACAGATGCGCGCGGCGGAAGAAGCGGTCAGTGTCTGGAGGGGCGGGCGGTATCGCTCAGCAGGGTGGCCAGCGCGGTATCGCCACGGTCCTGTGCCAGCGCCGCCGCCGTCTTGCCTTCGCGATTGCGCACCGCCGGATCGGCACCGGCAGCCAGCAGGCGTCTGGCGACCTGCTCGCGGCCGGCCGCGGCTGCCAGCATCAAGGCAGTGACGCCGGCCCGATTGGCGTGCCCCGCGTCGGCTCCGCGTGCGAGCACCGCATCGAGGATGGCCGGGTCGTCGCGCGCCACCGCAAACATCACCGGCGTGAACCCGGTGGCGTTGGCGCGCCGCGCATCCGCTCCGGCGGTCAGCAACGACCGCACCACCTCCACATCGGCGTACGCCACTGCCAGTTCCAGTGCGCTCCAGCCATCGCCGGACACCGCGTCCACCGACGCACGCTTGCGCAGTAGCCGGTCGACGCTGTCGGCATCGTTGGCCCAGGCGGCCTTCATCAGCGCGGTCCATCCACCGGCATCGCGGGCGTCCAGCCGCGCGCCGGCATCCAGCAGCAGACCCACCAGGTCGGGTTCCTGGTTACGGATGGCCTGATGCAGCGGCGGCTCGCCGAGCAGATTCGGCCGGTTGGCATCGGCGCCGTGCCGCAGCAACCAGGCCGCGCGCACCGCATCGCCGGCATCCAGCGCATGCGCAAGCTCCTGATTCGGGTCGGCGCCGCCGGCGATGCGCAGTTGCAACTGCGCCAGCTCCTGCGACGACGCGGCCGGGCTGGTCGACTTCGGCGCCGGTGTCGGTGTGGCGTAGGGCCCATGCGACGGCAGATCGCCGGCCACGACGCAGTCGCTGCACCGTACCAGCGGCACCCGGTAATCGCGAAGAATGGCCTCGATCTTGCCGGCGCTGCGTTCGAATGCCGTGTTCAAGGCATCGCGCAGCGCGGCATTCTTGCGCGCCACCGCCCAGGCCATCGAATACTCCAGCACGGCATCGTCGACGGTGTTGAGCGGTACCAGGCCCAAGCCTGCGCGCGCAGCGTAATAGCCGGCGACCGGGCCCCAGGATTCGGCGGCATCCAGCTCGCCTGCGGCGACGCGCTGCACCAGCTTGCCAGGGTGTTCTTCCGGCGCGGTGGCCGAATCGTAGAACAGGTACTGCACCTCACCAGTGACGCCGTGTTCGTACAGCGCCTGGCGCGCGGGCGAACTCTGGAACACGCCCAGCCTGATCGATTTCAGCGCCGGATCGTCCAGGGTGCGGGGCGCCAGCTGCAGGTCCTTGCGCGCCACCAGCACATAGCTGGAGCGATAGAGCGGCACCGTGGTGAGCCCCTGTTCGAAATCGCTGTTGAGATCCATCAGCACATCGCAACGGCCGGCATTGATGGTGCTGCGCGCCAGCCCGCGCTGGTAGTAGGTGCGCCATTCGTAGTCCAGCCGCCGCCCCATGGCTTCGGCCACCACCTGCGCGATCCTGTTCTGGAATCCCTCGCCGGCCTTGTTGGACAGCGGCATGTTGCCCGGATCGGCGCATATCCGCAGCACCGTGGAATCGGGTACCGGTGGCGGTGCGGCAGCTGCCGCTGCGGGTGTGGGCGTCACCGCGGCGGGCGCGGTGGCAGAAGCGCGAGCCGTCGGTGAGGACGGCTCGCGTGTGCAGCCGCCAGCGACGAGTCCGAGGCTGCAAACCAGTAGCACCCTGCGCAGCTGCGCGGCCATGTCGTGCGCGCCGGCAGCGGGCTGCCGGCG
>NZ_JAJGQG010000014.1:0-120751 GCF_020783795.1 Xanthomonas sp. NCPPB 1067 | reverse complement strand
ATCACCTCAATCCGCCGTAGCGTCTTTCCGTGTTGCGAGCCGCCCATCATAGCCGGCTTTTGCGTTTCGTCAACACCTTGTGATGTCTTCGAAACCCCTCGTTCGTTGTTGCGATGCTTCGAAAAGCGCCGCCGTCCTGAGCGAGGCCGCGCAGTTTATCGAGCCTGCGCAGAAGTGCAAGCATTTTTTACATCGTCATGACATCGCAGCAATGATGCGCGCTGATCACGTTGCGTCGTGCACAGCAGATGTGTCCATGTCCGCTGCGCGGAGTCTTGTGCGTTCCGCGCAGCCGTCCCCGCGCAAAAGTGCATCTGCTGCGACATACCCGTAAGCAGGACTGCCCCACGGACGCTTGAGAAAGTGCCGGTGCGCAGGCGTGTCGTTGCGAACCTCGTGACGTCACGCAACAGGGCCGCTGCAGCAGTACCGCCTGCAGAACGGCTCGGCGAGAATGCGGGGCCGAAGAGGGAGTCATTCGATGCCGTCATCCCGCAGCCTGTTGCGCGATCTGTCCCTGTCTGCGATTGCCGCGGGGTTCGTCACCGTGCTGGTCGGTTTTGCCAGCTCTGCCGTCATCGTGTTCGAGGCGGCCAGGCATCTTGGCGCGGATCGGGCGCAGATCGCCTCATGGATGTGGGCGCTCGGAATCGGTATGGGCGTGACCTGTATCGGGCTGTCGCTGCGCTATCGGGTACCGGTGGTGACGGCGTGGTCCACGCCCGGCGCGGCGATGCTGATCGGCAGTGCGGCCGGGGTGCCGTTGCCCGAGGCGATCGGCGCGTTCGTGGTGGCGGCGGTGCTGGGCATGCTGGCCGGTTTCAGCGGTCTGTTCGAACGGGCGATCCGCAGGATTCCGATCTCGCTGGCGTCGGGCATGCTGGCCGGTGTGCTGCTGCGCTTCGGGCTGGACCTGTTCGTGGCCATGCAGAGCCAGGTGCTGCTGGCATTGGCGATGCTGGCGACCTATCTGGCGGGACGCCGATGGTTTGCACGCTATGCGGTCATTGCCACCTTGCTGGTGGGCGTTGCGATCGCTGCGAGCCGTGGGCTGATGCACTGGGAAACGCTGCAGCTGGAACTGGCGCGTCCGGTGTGGGTGACGCCGGCGCTGTCGTGGCAGGCGCTGTTCGGGCTGGCGCTGCCATTGTTCGTGGTCACCATGGCGTCGCAGAACGTGCCCGGCGTGGCAGTGATCCGTGCCTGCGGCTACACGGTGCCGATGTCGCCGACGATCGGCTGGATCGGGGTCGCCAATACGCTGCTGGCGCCGTTCGGCGGTTATGCATTGAACCTGGCCGCGATCACTGCGGCGATCTGCATGGGCCGCGAGGCGCATGAGGATCCGGCGCGGCGCTATGTCGCCGCCGTGAGCGCGGGCGCGTTCTATGTGGTGATCGGCCTGTTCGGGGCGACGGTGGCGGCTGTGTTGGCGGCGTTTCCGCGCGAACTGGTGATGGCCATTGCCGGGATCGCACTGCTGGGCACGATCGGCAACAGCCTGGCGGCGGCGCTGCGCGAGGACGGCGAACGCGAAGCGGCGTTGATCACTTTTCTGGTCACTGCGTCGGGGCTGACCCTGGGCGGGATCGGCGCAGCATTCTGGGGCCTGATCGCCGGCACGCTCACCTTGCTGGCGCTCAGGCAGCGTAGGCCGCAGTAGGGCTGCTGACCCGCGGCGGCAGACAGCTGCCGCCGGTCACTCGGGGTCGCGCAATTGCAGCAGCCAGTGCGCGGTGACGCCACTGGGACTGGGCAGCGGTTCGAGGTGGAACTGCCGATACACCGGCGGTCCGTCGTGGGTGCGCAGTGGCAAGGTGACGTAGGCGGCGCGCCCCAGCCGCAACGCCTCCTCGAGCAGTTCGACCCTGGCCCTGGCGGCATCGTCGGCCAGGAGCGCGAGGATGTCGCAGCCGATCAGCTCGGCGACCTCGGTCTGGCTCAGTTCGGCGAACGCCGGGTTGACGAACATCAGCCGGTGCACATCGCTCTGAACGCCGCGTTCGATGATGGCCACACCGTCGCGCAGACGCGACAACGAGGCTTCGAGCAGGGTGAAGTCCTGCTGGAAGCGCTTGCGCTCCATCAGTTCGATCAACACCCGCAGGCTGCGCGCCGACTCCAGGTGCAGCGGCGACCAGGGACGCGCGCGGCCGCGCACGGTCTGCTGCCACAGGTCGAAGCTCTTGCGCGGCGACAACCGCGAGTTGGGGATGTCCGGCAGCTTGGCCAGCTGCGGGTTGCCGGCCCACTTGATCTGCTGCACCTGCTCGCGGCGGGTCCACAGCAGGGCGCTGCGCGATTGCGGCATCAGCGGCACGAAGATGAAGCCTGCGGCCAGCGGCGCCAGGTCGGCGAGCTCAGGGAACACATCGCCGATCACATCCACATGCAGGGCGCCCACCGCATCCTCGCGCAGGGCATCGTGATGCTTGGATTCGATGTGATCGCGGATGCGGCGCAGCGCATCGACGTCCGGGGCACTGCCGTGGCGGCTGATGTCGCTGCCGTGGAAGATCGCCACGCCGTCGGCATCGACCACATCCATCAGATCCGGCGCCATGTCAGCCAGCATCTCGACGGTCATGTGCTCGGCATCGTTGAAATCGGTGATCAGCTTTTCACGGATGGTGAGCAGCACCGATTCCAGGCGCGCGCGTGCCACCGCCTGCAACGCGCCAATACGTCCGGCCAGCGAGCGGGTGACCGCGTCGGTGGCGTCGCGCATGGCATGGCTGGTGAAATGCGGGCTGTAGTGATGGCAGGAGATCAGCCCCCACAACGCGTCGTTGACGACGATCGAGGAGACCAGCGTGGCGCTGACCCCCATGTTGGCCAGGTATTCCAGATGCACTGGCGAGACGCTGCGCAGGCTGACATCGCTCAGGTCCACCGGCGTGCCCAGACGCGGATGCAGGGTGGGTTCGATCGGGGATGCGCGATAGCCGACATCGGCGATCTGGCGGACGCGATTGCGCAGGTACAGCGCGCGCGCCTGCGCCGGGATGTCGGTGGCCGGATAATGCAGGCCCAGGTAGGCTTCCAGCTCGGGCTGACGGGCTTCGGCGATGACGTCGCCGTTCCACTCCTCGTCGAAGCGGTACACCATCACCCGGTCGAAGCCGATCATGCTGCGCAAGCCCTTGGCGGCGCGCACAGCGGCTTCGGCGATGCCGGGATCGCGCTCGATGCTGCGTAGCAGGGGCAACGCTTCGCGCAGGGTGACATCCATCAGGCGCGCATCGCGCGGCTCGATTTCGAGCAGCCATTGCTCCGGATACAGATGCCAGGCGGCCACCCAGGCGTGGTCGGGCGGCGTGGCGCGCGCAGGAAAGCGTGCCTCGACGTGCAGCAGGTGCTGCGCCTGCTCGTCCACGGCAAATGGCTGCGCGTCGGGTATCTCCAGGACCTGGGTGTAGGACATGCCAAGCAGCGCATCCATCGGCACGCCGAGCAGGTCGGCGGCGGTGCGGCTGGCCTGCACGATGCGCCCATCGGCCGGTTCGATCACCAGCAACACGCCGTAGGGCTGGATCAGCCCGGGGATGTGGATCGGCTCACGCGCGCATACATCCATATCCAGGGGTTCGATGGTCTGGGTCACGCGTGCGGCTCCGCTGCAAGGCAGGTGTGGAAGTGAGCGAACATGGCCTGCGCGCCGGCGATGGCGGCATCGCGCGCGCGCGGGGAGTCCAGGCAGTGATCGAGCACGGCCTGGAAACGGCGCCAGCCGGCCGGGTCTTCGTCGGCCAGTTCGAAGTACTGCAAGGCATCGGCCAGTGCAGGCCGATGACGGCGCAGGCTGCGCGCGATCACCCGGCCGCCCAGCTGCGATCCTTCGATCACATACAGCATGCCCCAGCGCGCGGCTTCGTCGCTGCCGGCTGGGGGCGGAAGCGGCGCGTCCGGCACCTGCGCGAGCATGCGCAGATCCGCGCGCAGCGCCGGCACCCGGCGGCGGTAATGCCAGCCGCTGCCGACCAGGGTGCTCAACCAATCGCCCATGCGGTCTTCGAACCCGGCCAGCAAGGCATGGTGGCGGCGCAGAACCGTGGCATAGCCATCGCGATCGATCTGCCCCTGCCCGAGCGCCTGCATCAGCGGCACCGCTTCGACCAGGCGATGCGTGTCCTGGGTGGCATGGCGCAACGCGCGCGCGGCCGATGATGGGGCGGCCAGGGTGTCGGAACGCATTGGGAAGTCGAGACGGTGCCGGGGCACGGAAGGCACCAGCCTAGCAGGCGGAGGCAAATCGGAAAAAGCGGACGCAAGCACTGAATGAATGCGTTGCCATCACTCACGCCCGTCATGGACCAGCCCACTGGCGCGCCCTGCCCGCGCCCATGCCATTGCCCACCCGGCAGCCAGCAGCATGCCGGCCAGCAGCCAGGGCGCACCGGGCAGATGCACAGGCGCCCGCTGACCGATGAACCAGGCGAACACATTGGCGAACAGCAGGGGCCCGGCAATCCCGGCCAGGCTGATCAGGCTGGTCAGCGCGCCCTGCACGCGGCCTTGCGCATCGGCGCCAACCTCACGGGTGATCAGCGCCTGCGCCGCAGGCGCGGCGATCGCCCACAACGCGCTGATCGGCACCCCGATCAGGAACATGCCACCGCTGTCGGCACATCCATAGATGACAAAGCCGACCACACCGCAGCCCAGGCCCAGCAGCAGGGCATGGCGTTCGCCCAGCCAGCGGACCAGCCGGCCGACCAGCAAGGCGTTGACGATGATGCTGCACACGCCCACCCCGGCCAGTACCCAGCTCACTTCGCGCGGTCCCCACTGATACTGATAACCGGCGAACAGCACGAAAATGCTGGGGTAGACGTAATGCGCCAGATTGGCCAGGAACACCACCGAGGCCAGGCCGAATACCTGTGGATACCGGCGCAGCAATCTGAGCGCGCCCAGGGGGTTGGCATGCGACCAGTCCAGCCGCACGCTGCGGCGGTCGGCGGGGAGCGATTCGGGCAGCACGAAGAAGCCGTACAGGACATTCAGCAGGGACAGCCCGGCAGCGAACCAGAACGGCCAGCGCAGGCCGATGCCGCCCAACCAGCCGCCGATCAGCGGGCCGGCGACGAATCCGATACCGAACGCGGCACCGAGCATGCCGAAGGCGCCGGCGCGCTTGTCGGCCGGCGTCACGTCGGCGATGTAGGCGTTGGCGGTGGAGAAACTGGCCGAGCAGATGCCGGAGATCACCCGCGCCAGCAGCAGCATCGGCAGGCTGTGGGCGATAGCCATCAGGATGAAATCCAGACCCAGCCCCAGGCACGACAGCAGGATCACCGGGCGGCGGCCGAAACGGTCCGAGAGCGCGCCCTGCAGCGGCGAGCAGACGAACTGGATGGCGGCGAACAGAAAGCCGAACCAGCCGATCCAGCCCGCAGCCACTGCGTAGTCGCCACCGGTGAAGTGGCGTACCAGATCCGGCAGCACCGGGATGATCACGCCGAAGGACAGCACGTCGATCAGTACGGTGATGAAGATGAAGATCAACGCGGCACGGCGGCGACCCGGGGCAGAAGCGGAATCGGCTGGGAGGGACATCGCGCGGCCCGGGTGAATGAAGCCGGCAGTGTAGCTGCGGATCGAATACGGCTGCCTGGGTGCGGGCCCTCATCCGCCCTTCGGGCACCTTCTCCCGCAGGCGGGAGAAGGAGGTATTGGACACCTGCTCCCGCGGGTGGGAGAAGGAGGTATCGGACGCCTGCTCCCGCGGGCGGGAGAAGGAGGTATCGGACACCTGCTCCCGCGGGCGTGAGAAGGAGGCATCGGACGCCTGCTCCCGCGGGTGGGAGAGGGGCGCACCTGCCTGTCGGTGGGTCTGCCTGTCGGCGGGAGACGGGTCAGACTGCCGGATAGCCGGTCACTCGACGCTGATGGTCTGACCCAGGGTGTGGGTGGCGCCGGGGGCCAGGTCGATCACGTCCGGACCGGCGTTGGCCGCTTCCAGGCAGACGTAATCGCGCCAGCCCTCGCCCACATCGGCCATCTGCTTGCCGGCCTCTTCGCCCGGATTCCAGGCCACCAGCGAGCGGCTGCCTTCGGTGGCGATGACGATGCGACGGCCGAGTACCGGGTCGGTGAGCGTGTAGCGGCCGCCGGCGTCGACGTAGATGCGGTCGCTGCGACCGGGATCGCGCGGGTCGCGCAGACTCCAGTCGCCTTGCTGGCGATGCGCGGTGGCGTAGTTCTCGTACTTGTCCAGGTAGTCCAGGCCGTCCAGACCCTGCACGCTGACCTTCAGCGCATCGCCGACACGGAAGTAGTTGTGCAGCGCCTGGGTGAAGCGTACCGGCGCGGGGCTGGTGTTCTCGGTGATCAGGCGCTGTTCGAGGGTGCGACCGATACGCAAGGTCATGCGCAGCCGCAGGGCCAGGTCGTCGAAGCTGGGCGGGGTCAGCGTCAGCACCACGGTACCGTCGTCTTCGCGGCGGCTTTCGGTCAGTTGCCACGGTACGGTGCGCACGAAGCCATGCGCGGGAACCTCGCCGGTCTGATCCTGGCGGCCGAAGTACGGCCAGCACACCGGGGCGCCGCCGCGGATCGGGGTGGGTCGCTGCTTGGCGAGCGGTGACAGCCACATCACGTCCTGCCCGCCCTTGGGCACGAAGGAGAGCAGCTGGCCACCGAACAGACTGATGGCGGCGGTGGAGAACGGCGTGTCGATCAGCAGCGACGGGAAACCGTGGAAGTCGCCTGTGCTCAGGCCGGTGGTGTCGGACATGGGGGATGCCTTGTGGACGATGGGAGAGTGGACGAAGGCGGGATAGGCGGCCGGCAGTTTGAACGCGGTGCCGCGCACGGCCGCCATGCCGGTGAGCGGCGGGGCAGCGCGCAGGGCAGTGAGGATGCGCTGGCCGGGACGGCCGTCGGCCGGCTGTAGAGCCAGGCGGGTCTGTTCGACCTGGATGGCGCGACGGGTGGCGCTGCCGACCATGCCGTCGGCCTCGCCGATCTGGTGGCCGCGAGCAAGCAGCAATTGCTGCAGTTCGCGCCGTTCGGGCCGGCCCAGGCCGGGGTCGTCGGTGGGCCAGGCCGCACCCAGGCCGGGGCCGCCACGCAGGCGATCGGCGAGCAGGGCGATGGACAGGGCGTAACTTTCGGCGGCGTTGTAGGCGTAGATCGCGTCGTAGTTGCGGAACACCAGGAACGCCGGACCGCTGGCGCCGGCTGGCAGCAGCAGCGCGGCGGGCGTCTCGGCCGGCAGTCCGGTCAGGGCCAGCGGCCTGCCGTCGGTGCCGAGCAGCCCGGCGGCCTGCCAGGCTTGCACGGGTTGCCGGCGGGTGCGCCCGGCCTTGCTCGCGTCGAAACCGGGCGGCAGCCGCACCTCCGTGCCCCAGGGGCGGGCGCGCTCCCAGCCCGCCTTGACCAGGTAGTTGGCGGTGGAGGCCAACGCATCCGGGATGCTGGCGACCAGATCGCGGCGGCCGTCGCCGTCGCCATCGACCGCGATGCGTGCGTAGGTCGAGGGCATGAACTGGGTCTGCCCGAACGCACCGGCCCAGGAACCGGTGAGGCCATCGGGGGACAGATCGCCTTGCTGCAGCAGGCCGAGCAAGGCGAGGAACTCACCGCGGAAGAACGGCTGGCGGCGGCCTGCGCACGACAGCGTGGCCAGCGACACCAGCAGCGGACGCTTGCCGGTGACGCGGCCGTAATCGCTCTCCACGCCCCACACCGCCACGATGGTGGCCGGGTCCACGCCGGTCTGCTCGGACAGGCGGGTCAGCAGCTGGCGGTGGGTGACCAGCATGGCCTGGCCATCGCTCACCCGCTGGCTGTCGACCAGGCTGGCGAGATAGTCCCAGATGGGCGTGGTGAACTCCGGTTGCGCGTCCAGCAGCGGCAGCACGCTGGGATCAGGCGCCAGGCCGGCGGTGAACCGCTGGAAACTTGCGGCATCCACGCCCTTGGCGGCGGCCTGGGTCTGCAGTCCGGCCAGGCAGCGGTCGAATGCCGGATCGGCCCAGGCCATGGCCGGCAGCAGGGCGATCACGAGCGGCAACGCGCGCGGTGTCGGCATCATGGCCCGGTGGCCGGAAGGTGGACGGACGGCATGCGGTAGGGCGCTCCTGTCGCGGCAAGTCGATCGGCGAGGATAGCCAACCTGGCCAGGTCCAGGCGTGCAGAGTGGGGAAGCCGGCGCGCTGCGTACCGTCTGCTGCGCAAGCGACAGGTGGTGACGCCTTGCGCTGCAGGGGGTCGAGCGCCCACCCTGCACGGCGGCCGTTGCCGGCACACGGCTCGCCATGCCGAAGGCGGCGGATCGATGGACGCGAACCGTCGTCACGCGGCCATCGTCGCCATCACCCTCCATTGCGCTGCGCTGACAACCCTGCCGCCGACGCTGTCAGGCAATCGCTGCAACGGCCGGGCGCTTGCCGCCGGCACGAGGGTTGGCGGTGGGGTGGCGCCGCGGACTGCGTTTCGCTTCGCCACGGCGCGGCGCATCGGGTGACATGACGCCTGGGTGCGCATTGACCTGCGCATGACTTGCGCATCGGTAGGGTGAGGCTCTGTTCCCGTCAGGCGTGTCGATGACCACCGCAAAGAATCAAACCCGTCTGCTGGCCCTGGGCCTGTTCGTTTTTCTGGGGACGTTCGCGGCGATCGTCTGGTCCCTGATGCGGCCCTACGGCACAGCGTATTTTTTCCCGGTGCATTTCTTGATCGGTGCGGGACTGCCGTTCCTGATCTATGCCATCGGCGCGACGCGCCTGTGGTTCTGGCTGGGCATGGTGGTCACTGCCGGCGTGCTGCTGTGGTTCAACCTCTGGGGCCACGACCTCGACGGGGCGGCGCCGCGTTTGCTGGACTGGAGCCACTTCGCAGCGGGGGCGGTGGGCATGGCCGGGGCATTCGCGGTGCAGTTGCTGTACCGCCGCGCGCGGCCGCCGCACCGCCCGTCGATCGGCTGAGCACCGGCGCGTGGATCGCGCCGGTCGCGCCAGGCGAGAGGTGCGCGGCGCGCTGCCTGCCCTGCCGTAAGTGCCTGGGCCGATAGCTTTGCTGCGCCGCGTTCGGCGACACTCGGGGATTCTTTTTGGTACTCCGAGGTCCACATGTCGTCTTGGCTACGACGCAAATCCATCGACCAGGTCACCGTGCATGAGGCCGGTCGGCAACTGGTCCGCAGCCTGAGTTGGCCGCATCTGATCGCGCTGGGCATCGGCGCCATCGTCGGCACCGGCATCTACACCCTGATTGGCGTGGGTGCCGACAAAGCGGGCCCGGCCGTGCTGCTGTCGTTCGTGGCCGCCGGCATCGTCTGCGCCTGCGCGGCGCTGGCGTATGCGGAAATGGCCACGATGATGCCGGCTGCCGGCAGCGCCTACACCTACAGCTATACCGCGCTGGGCGAGAGCATCGCCTGGGTGGTGGGTTGGAGCCTGGTGCTGGAGTACTCCCTGGTGGTCAGCACGGTGGCGGTGGGCTGGTCGGGCTATTTCGTCGGCTTCCTGCAGTGGCTGGGGGTGGAGCTGCCGCAGGCCTTGATTGCCGGGCCGCATGCCGGCGGCATCGTGAACCTGCCAGCGGTGGTGATCACCTTCCTGGTGGCCGGCCTGTTGATGGCCGGCACCAAGGAAAGCGCCACGCTCAACGCGGTCCTGGTGGTGCTGAAGATCGTGGCATTGGCGGTGTTCGTGGCCATCGCGCTGCCGGCGTTCAACAGCGCCAACCTGCAACCGTTCATGCCATACGGCTTTTCCAAGACGATGGGCCCCGACGGCGTGGAGCGCGGGGTGATGGCGGCGGCGGCGATCATCTTCTTCGCCTTCTATGGCTTCGATGCGATTTCCACCGCGGCCGAGGAAACCAAGAACCCCGGGCGCGACCTGTCGATCGGCATCGTCGGTTCGATGGTCGGCTGCACGCTGATCTACGTGCTGGTGGCGCTGGCCGCGGTCGGCGCGATGAGCTTCACCGTGTTCGGCAAGAGCCCCGAGCCGTTGGCGCTGATCCTGCGCGAACTCGGCCAGGGCAAGGCGGCGTTGGTGATCGGTGCGGTGGCGATCATCGCGCTGCCGACCGTGCTGCTGGCGTTCCTGTACGGACAGAGCCGCATCTTCTTCGTGATGTCGCGTGATGGCTTGCTGCCGCGCGGCTTGTCCAGGGTCAATGCGCGTACCGGTACGCCGGTAGCGATCACGCTGTTCACCGCGGTGCTGGTGGCGGCGTTGGCAGGCGTGGCACGGCTGGACGAGATCGCCGCGCTGGCCAATGCCGGCACGCTGGCGGCGTTCACCGCAGTGGCGGCCTGCCTGCTGGTGTTGCGCGTGCGCGAGCCGACACGCGTGCGCGCTTTCCGCACGCCGCTGGCCTGGGTGGTAGGACCGGTGGCGATCGGCGGCTGCCTGTATCTGTTCTGGAGCCTGCCGAGCAGAACGCAGGGCTGGTTCCTCCTGTGGAATGCGCTGGGCGTGGTGGTGTACCTGGCGTATGGGCGGCGGAATAGCCGGTTGAATGGGGCGAGCTGAGCGTCCTTCTCCCTGCGGGAGAAGGTGCCCCCGCAGGGGCGGATGAGGGTCCGTGCGAAGCCTCATGCAGTGTGATGACACGAGGGCTTCGCCTCGTACCCTCACCCCAACCCCCGCTCCGCGCCCCGGCCCGCGCCAGCAGCGCGGGCGCTCCCAGGCACGCGCGCCAGTGGCGCGCAAGCTGTGCCTTATCGCCCCGCAGGAGAGGGCTTCAAGCTGCACTCCACTGGTCAGCGCTTGCGCTCACTGCACCGCTGCAGGCGTGGCGCAGAACGAGGTTGGTAACGCGTCCGCTTGCGTGCCCCAGCCTTGGGTCGGCGCCTGCCTGGTGAGCGCAAACGACAACGTGCCGCCCTGCTGCAGTTGCGCCCAGTCCAGGAATACCTGCGGCTGCTGCTTGCCGTTCCAACGGACGCCCTCCACGTATTGCAGCGCGCGCCCATCGGCGCCGGGGGCGTCGATGCGCAGGCGCTTGCCGTTGCCCAGGTCCAGCGTGGCGCGTTCGAACCGTGGCGCGTGCAACAGGAACTCGCCACTGCCCGGCACCGCCGGATACAGTCCCAGCGCGCTGAACAGATACCAGGCCGACATGGTGCCGAGATCGTCGTTGCCGGTGACGCCGTTGGGCGCGTTGGTGAACAGCTGCTGCGCGGCACGCACCACGGCGGCGGTCTTCCATGGTTGCCCGATCAGCGTGTACATCCACGGTGCGTGCAGATCCGGTTCGTTGTTGGGGTTGTAGCGGTACTGGTTGTAATAGCTGTACGGGCCGACCACCCAGTGCGAGCGCGCGCCGTCGAGCGGGTCCTTCAACAGCTCGTCGTAGGCGAAGAAGGCGTCCAGCCGCTTGCCCGCCTGTTCGCGCCCGTGCATGGCCTGCAGCATGCCGGGGATGTCCTGCTGCACCAGCCACTGGTATTGCCAGGCGGTGCCTTCGTGGAAGCCGTGCTGCGAGCGTGGGCTGTAGCGGTCATTGGACGGCGCGTACCAACTGCCGTCTTCCAGCCGCGGACGCGGGAAGCCGGCGAAGCCGGTATCGGCATCGCGCACGTCCGCGTCCCAGACGCGGTGCCAGTTGCCGCCGCGCGCACGCAACTGCGCGCTGTCCTCGCTATGGCCGAGCGCCTGCGCCATCTGCGCGAGCGCGCAGTCGGCCAGGGCATATTCCAGCGTGGCCGAGCCGCCGTGGTGCGGGTCCACGTCCATGCCCTTGGAGGGAAACGCACGGTCGTACTGCACGAAGCCATTGGCCAGGTAGCTGGCATTGCCCGAACGCCCGGCATGGCGTGAATTGATCGGCGGTTGCCCGAAGGCGTTCTGGCGTAGTGCCGCGTACGCTTCGGCTTCATTGCCCTGCAGCGCGCCGAAACGCCACAGATCGACCAGGAACGGGGTGACCGGATCGCCGGTCATGATGTTGGTGTCGAAGCTGGCGTAGCCCCAGCGCGGCAGCCAACCGCCCTGCTGATGGATCGCCAGCAACGAGCGGCCGATATCGCGTGCACGTTGCGGGCGCAGCAGCGCCAGCAGCTGATTCTGCGAGCGATAGGTGTCCCACAGCGAAAAGTATTCGTAATAGGTCCAGCCATCGGCGCGGTGGATGGCGTCGTCGTAGCCGCGATAGCGGCCATCGGCATCGCTGCCGGTGAGCGGCTGCAGCAGGGCGTGGTAGAGCGCGGTATAGGCCACGCGGCGGTCGTCGTTGCTGGCGCCTTCCAGCTGCAGGCTGGCCAGCTCGCGGCGCCAGACCTGCTGCGCGCGCTGGCGTATCTGCTCCAGGCCCAGCAGTTTGCCGCCGAGCATGCCATCGGCACGCAGGTTGGTGCGGGCGCCTTCGGCATCCACGTGCGAGATGGCGCTGACCACGGTGACCGCGCGCGCGCGCTTGTCCTTGCCCAGCGGAAAGCTGAGCCAGGCGCCATTGGGTTTGAGTTCGCCACCCATGCCGTGGCGCGCGCCCGGCACGCCGCCGTCTTCGCCCCAGATGCCGTGCGCGGTGAACGGGCGATCGAATTCCAATCGAAACCAGGTGGTGTATTCGTGGCCGCCGCAGAAACTCTGCGTCACCAGCTTGCCTTCCACGACGCGGTCGCCGATCACCTGCACCTGGCTGCCGATCACCACATGGCGATCGTTGGCCTGGGCCACGTTGACCAGCACATGGCCGGTGTCGGCGCCCGGCGCGAAGGTGTAACGCTCGGCGGCGGCGCGGGTGAGCGCGCTGGCTTCGGCATCGATGCCGCCGTAGTCGGTGAGCCGCACCTTGTAGTAGCCGGCCTGCCCCACTTCGCCGTCGTGCGTGTAACGCGCGGCGTAGCGTTTCTGGTCGAAGGCCTTGGCATCACCGGTGTCGAAGTCGCCGCCAGGACCGATGCGGCCGGTCACCGGCAACACCGAGACCTGCCCACCCTGCTCCCAGCAACCGGCGCCGGACAGGAACGAATGGCCGAAGCCGCGGATGCTGGGATCGTCGTAGCGCCAGCCGGCATAGTGCGTGCCGATCGGGCTGACCTGGATCAGGCCGAACGGTGCCGAGGCGCCGGGGAAGGTATTGCCCTCGTCCTTGCTGCCGATGAAGGTATTGACCTGCGCCGGGTCCTGCGCGGCCAGCGGTGGCGTGATCGCCATGCCAAGCAGACACAGGCTGGCCGCGGCGCGGCGCCATAGCGGCAATGATGAAAGACGCAACGGTGAGCGATGGGGGGCAACAACACAGAGCATGCAGGACACCTCGGAGGAGAGAGCGACCGAGGCCGCAGGTGGAATGACGCAGGCTGACGCGCTGCCAGGCGCGTGGATCAGCATGCCACGCGTGCGCCCGCAGCACGCGATGACATCCCGCCGGCGCATCGCCCACGGAAGGGCCTGGTCGTTGGGGGGGCCAGCGGTACTCGAAGACACTGGCGCCCGCGCTGGTCAGTGCCTGCCTTCGAAGGGTTGAGGTTGAGGCTGGTGCTGCCCTCGCCGTGTCCGGATGACCGGCGTCGCTGGCGCTTTCGCCCGTGCGCAGGGCCGGGGGATGCCCCGCGCGTTACCGAACGTCAGCGGTGGTCGTTGATGCCGGTACCGCGCCGCGCGCGCCGGATCGCGTACAGCGAATGGTCGGCCCGGTCGACCACCGCGGTCAGTGCCTCGCCCGGCTGGCGCAAGGCGGTGCCCAGGGTGAACAGGATCGGCGCCTCGTCGCTGGCCGCCATGTAGGTGGCTACCAGCTCCTCCAGCTGCGGCTCGCTGGCTTCATGCAGCAGCACCAGAAATTCGTCGCCGCCCAGCCGCACCAGATGGTCCTGGCGACGCAGCGGGTGGTTGAGGAACCAGGCCATCTGCACCAGCACCTCATCGCCACGCTGGTGGCCGTAGGTGTCGTTGACCAGTTTGAACTTGTCCAGATCCACCACCACGCAGCCCCAGCGCACGCTGGCATCGCGCTTGTCCAGGTCATCCAGGAAGCGGCGGTTGAAGCAATTGGTCAGCGGGTCGGTGAACGACCATTCCAGCAGCTGTTTCTCCTGCTGATGCTGGCTGGTGATGTCCTGGGCATGCGCCAGCACCATGGTGGCATCGGCTTCCACATCGAGCATGTTGTGGTACTTCCAGTGGCGCAGGCTGCCATCGCTTGCCACCAGTTCGATCACGCCCGAATCCTGGCCATCGAGCACCATGCGCGAGAGGTAGCCGCGCAGGCCGCCATGCCGCTCCGGGCGAATCAGCTCGAACAGCGAGCTGCCCTCCATTTCCTCCACGCTGCGGCCCAGCGAGCGTGCCGCCGCCGGGTTCACGCTGACCAGCCGGCCATCCATGTCGTGCGTGCAGATCAGGCCCAGGCTGTACTGGAACATCTTGCGGAACTTGCGCTCGCTGGCGGCCAGCGCGTCCACCGCGCGATGGCGGTCGGTGACGTCCTGGATCGCGCCGATCAGGCGCATGCGGCCATCCACATGTTCCACCGCGCCGGTGCTGTGCACCCACAGGTGGCGACCGGTGCTGCTGATCAACGGCAGTTCCAGGTCCCAGGGAATGCCTTCGTTGACGCAGGTGTCCACCGCCTCGGTGATCACCGCACGCGCTTCCAGCGGATAGAACGCGATGGCTTCGGCGAGGGTGGGCTGATAGCCCGGCGGCAGGTCGTGCATCCGGCAGGTTTCGTCCGACCAGGTCAGCGTGCCGGTGCCCACATCCACCTCCCAGCCGCCCACACCGGCCACCCGCCCGGTACGCTCCAGGAAGGCCTCGCTCTCGCGCAGCCGTTGTTGAAGCCGGGTATTGGTGTCGGCGCGCTCGAGCATCATCCGGCGCTGTTCCAGCCCTTGGGCGGCCACCCTGGCCAGTTGCTGCAGGGCCTCCAGCTGGGCCGGCTGCAGCTGGCGTGGGCGCTGGTCGATCACGCACACCGTACCCATGCGCAGGCCGTCCGGCAGCACGATCGGTGCGCCGGCGTAGTAACGGATGCCGGGCGCGTCGGTGACCAGCGCGTTGTCATGGAAACGCGGATCGGCCGGCGCGTCGGGCACCTCCATCACCGCATCGTCCTGGATGGCATGGGCGCAGAAGGCCAGTTCGCGCGGGGTTTCGGACACGCCCGGCAAGCCGATGTTGGCCTTCCACCATTGCCGATGTTCGTCCACCAGCGACACCAGCGCGATGGGCGTGCCGGCAATGGCCTGCGCGGCGGCGGCCAGCGCATCGAAGAACGGTTCGGACTCGGTATCGAGCACCTGCAACAACGCCAGGCGGGCCAGGCGCTCGGCTTCGCCGGGGGGAACGGACGACGCGGCGTCGCGCCGGTTCAATGGAAAGCTGGCTCGGCGAAAGTCATCGGCGCAGTCTAGCCGAGCTGGATCAGTCCGCCGCTACTGGCAGGCACAGGCAGGCGTGGCCGCTCGCCTAGGTGCCCCCGGAAACGGGCGAGGGCGCCGCAAGCCTCATGCCCACCTGCAGCGCGGCGGCCGCATTGCGGGCGGCGATGCGCACGTTGCCGGCCGCCTCGGCCAGGGCCTGCTCCAGCGTACAGGCGCCATGCACGGTGGCGAACATCGCATCGATGCCGTGCGCGTGCAGCCGCCCGGCGCCATCGCCCAGGCAACCGACGATGGCGATCACCGGCCTGGCATGCCGCCGCGCGAGCTGTGCCACCCCCAACGGGGTCTTGCCGTGCAGGCTCTGGCTGTCCAGGCGGCCTTCGCCGGTGATCACCAGGTCGGCATTGGCGATGAGCGCCTCCAGCCCGAGCGCCTGCATCACGATCTCCACGCCGGGCCGCAACTGCGCACCCAGGAACGCCACCAGGCCAGCGCCCAGGCCACCGGCCGCGCCGCCGCCGGGCTGGTCGTGCAGGCGCAGGCCGAGATCGCGCTCCAGCAGATCGGCATAGTGCCGCAGGTTGGCATCGAGCTGCCGCACCGTGGTCGCGGTGGCGCCTTTCTGCGGTCCGAACACCGCCGAGGCGCCGGCCGGGCCGATCAGCGGGTTGTCCACGTCGCAGGCCACTTCGAACTGGCAGTCCTGCAGGCGCACGTCCAGCCCATCGGCCTCGATCCGCGCCAGTGCCGCCAGGCCGCCGCCACCCGGGCCGATCGGCTCGCCGCGTGCATCCAGCAGGCGCGCGCCCAGCGCCTGCGCCATGCCGGCACCGCCGTCGTTGGTGGCGCTGCCGCCGATGCCGATGATGAAACGCCGCGCACCGGCATCCAGCGCGGCCAGGATCAACGCGCCCACGCCGGCGGTGCTGGTGTGCAGCGGGTCGCGATCGGCCGGCGGCACCAGCGCCAGGCCACTGGCGGCGGCCATTTCGATCACCGCCGTCCGGCCGTCGCCGCTCAACCCGAAGAACGCCGGCACCGGCGTGCCCAGGGGTCCGCCGACGGTGCAGTCCAGCACCCGGCCACCGGTGGCCGTGACCAGCGCCTCAACCGTGCCCTCGCCGCCATCGGCGACCGGCACCTTGGTGTAGCGCCAGTCGGGGAACACCGCGCGGAAGCCCGCCTCGATCTGGGTGGCCACCTCCAGCGCAGACAGGCTTTCCTTGTAGGAATCGGGTGCGATGACGACGTTCATGGCGGAACTCGCTTCAGTGCAGACCATGGGGAATCACCGGATCGACGTCGACCCGGTCCAGGTGATCGAACAGGTAACACACGAACAGGAACGGGATCAGCCGCCACAGGATCCTGCGGTAGGCGGGGTCCAGGCTGTCGGGAGGCGGCAAAGGCCGGGTGGCTTGGGTCATCGCACGCTCCAGCAGTCGGTCGGCGCCGGACGCGAGGCGCCGCAGCGCCCGCACCGCAACGGGGATGGAGGCATTCTAGTTGGGGCTTTTCCCCGACATCTTCGGCAGAGCGTTGGCGATCGAAGGCCGACGACCGCCACTTCTCGTGCAATGTCCCAACCGGATGGCGGTTCGGCCACTGCCATCGGACCGCGCCCAACGGACCGCCGCCCGTGCATCGCCAGCGGCGTGATCTGCATAGGACCGGAGCGGTGGAGCTTGGACGGTGCGACTCGAGGTGGTGAGCGCCCGACACCTGCCGGCCTCGCGTGCCAGGCGCACAAGTTCCACCCGCGCCACATCGCGAGCGGCTAGTTCGTTGCAGTTCTGAAAAATACATATCAGTATCAATTGCGCCGCCGCCGCCGCTGCGCACACTTGCGCGGCCGCCGCATCCCGCGATCGGCGTTCCCCTCACGAGCTCGACAGCGTCGCGCGTTCGGCAGGCGTTGCAAGCCTGTGCACCTCACCTTTTCCGCGAGAACCACCCATGTCCACCCCATCGCGCGCGCTGCCCCGGCGCCTGTTGAGTCTTGCCCTGATCGCCGCCGGCCTGGGCGCCGCGTCCACCGCCAGCGCGGCCTGCACGGCAGGCACCTGGGTTGCCCGCAGCAACGAAGCCGGCATGCCACCGGTGCGCTACGAAACCGCGCACTTCGCCTTCCGCTGGAATGGCGACGGCGTGGCCAGCGCCGATGTGCGCGCTGCCGGCGAGCATCTGGAAATGGTCTGGGACACCTTCATCAACCGTCTGCAATTCCCTGAGCCCTCCTGCAACAGCGCCACCAAGTACAAGGCCAGCCTGCATCTGGATCCAGGCTTCGGCCTGAGTGGCGGCGTGACCGGCAGCGGCGGCATGGGCATGTGGATGGCACCGGGCGGCCTGCGCGACCACTGGGGGCTGGCGCACGAACTCACCCACGCCCTGCAGGGCCAGACCCAGGGCATGCGCGATTCCGAGTACAGCGGCTGGATCTGGGAATCGCACGCCAACTGGATGACCCACCAACTGCCGGAGTTCCATTCCAGCGATGTGCATTGCTCGAGCATGTTGGTGAATTACCCGCACCTGTATCTGGGTTCCACTCGCGATCGCTACTGCAACTGGCAGTTCATGGAATACCTGAAGAACCGTTTTGGCTACGCCATCATCAACGACCTGTGGGCCAAGGCGCCCAAGCCGGGCGAGGCCGGCCAGCGCACCGCCGATCCGTTCTCGGTGATCAAGACCAACATGGGCTGGAGCCAGTCGCAGATGAACGATGTGTTCGGCGACTGGGCCATGCGCAACGTCAACTGGGACTACACCAACCCCGACGGCAGCGATCAGGGCGCGCTGTACCGCGCACGCTATGGCAGCAATCTGGCGTTCAATCCGCAGCGCCCGCAGGACTGGGACAACCGCGACCGCGCGCTGCGCATGACCGTGCTCGATCCGGTGGCCGGGCAGGCCAATCGCTACCGGGTGCCGTTCGAGTGGGCGCCGCAGCGCTGGGGCTACAACCTGGTGCAGCTGATTCCCGCCAGCGGCGCCAGCAGCCTCAAGGTCGCCTTCGAAGGCCAGGTACAGAGCGCGCCGGCCGTCACCACCCTGCCCGGCCTGGCCACCGACCCGTCGAGCATTCCGCTGCCGGATTCGGATTGGCGCTGGGGCGTGGTGGCCATCGACAGTGCCGGCAAGGCGCGCTACAGCGCGCTGCAGCGTGGCGCCAGGGCCACGCTCACCGTGGCGTTGAACAGCGGCGACCGCGCGGTGTACCTGATGGTGATGGGCGCGCCCGGCAGCATGCAGAAGATCAAGTGGGATCAGTCCTACTACGCCATCTACCGCTACCCATGGAGCGTCACGCTGACCAATGCCGCCCCGGCCGGCAGCCAGCCCAACGCGCCCACCCCGACCCCGGTGGGACGCCGCCACGCCAATGGCGGCGGCTGGGTCGCCAATACCGCCAATGTCGCCTCCACCGCCTATGTGGGCCCGTACGCACGCGTGCTGGCCGGCAATGTGCTGGGCAATGCCCGTATCGACGGGCATGCCTCGGTGATGGGCGGCACCGTGCAGGGCAATGCGGTCCTGGGCGGGCTCACCGTCTGGCACCCCGGCGCCACCATCGGCGCCAGTGCGCAGGCCAACACCGTGTTCATGGGCCCGGGCGCCTTCGGCGCGGTCAACGTGGCCGGCACCACCCAGGTGCGCGGGGATCTGGAACTGCGCGAAGGCACCACGCCCAGCCAGGGGGTGTTCTACGGCTATGCCGACGGCGCAACCATGCGCAATCCCGAATTCGGTGCGGACCTGCGCCAGCCAGTGCCGGAGATCACTGCCCGCCCGGCCGGCTGGTGAGGGCAGCAGGGCAGGCGGTCTTCGCCTGCCTGCCTACGTGCGCCCGAGCGCCAGGGATGGCCACGCCGGCGCAGGTATCGGAGCGGTTGCGCCAGCTACCTGGCGCAGGCTGCGGTCGCCGACCCTGGAGATAACGGACGCGTGGCGCGTCGGTGCAGGGCCGGCAGCATGCGCGGCACCGCCTGGATCATCGCGGCGTATGCCGGCCGCACCGCGCACCGGGGGGCGCAGCGTCAGCGCTCGCCCAGTTCGGCCAGCCGCGCGCGCACGCTGTCCACATCGATGTGTTCGCGCACATGCGGCCACTGCCGTGCCCACACCGCGCGGAACACCACCCAGGCACCGAACACACCCAGGCAGGTCGAGCCCAGCGCCAGCAGCAGCGGATGCAGCGGCGAGCCGTCGCCGGTCTGGAACAGGTACATGAAAGCGCCGGAGAACAGCAGCCACACGCCGAACACCGGCCAGTTGCTGGCCAGCAGGCTGGCATGCGGCCGTTCGATCTCGCGCAGCAGCCGGCGCAGGGCCTTGCGTTCGTCTTCGTCGCTGGAGGTCATCGGCTGCCGGCTCCTGATGGATGTCTGCATTGATCCGTATTCGCCGGCGATGGCGGTGCCAGGCGACATCGCGGGCTGCATACGGCAGACCGCGTCTGCTGCCTGGCGCAGCTACATCACGCGGCAGAACACCGCCTTCAGATAGCGCGATTCCTGCACGTGCGCCATGAACGGATGATCCGGGCCGGCGCCGGCCACCTTCAGGATCTGGATGGTGCGCCCGGAGAAGTACGAGGCGCGCCGCAGCATGTCCAGGAACTCCTGCTCGGCCACCAGCCCGGTGCACGAGAAGGTGGCGAACAAGCCACCCGGCTTGACCACGCCCAGCGCCAGCTTGTTCATGTCCAGATACTTCTTCAGCGCTGGGATCACCTGATCGCGGTCGCGGGTCATCTTGGCCGGATCCAGGATCACCACGTCGTACTGCTCGCCGCGGTTGGCCGCATCGCGCAACCACGGGAAGATGTCGGCCTGCACGAACTTCGGCCGCACGTTGTTGAGCTTGGCATTGCCCTTGGCGATGGCGATGACGTCTTCATCGATGTCCACGCCCAGCACCTCGGCCGCACCACGCGCGGCCGCATACACCGCAAAGCCGCCGGTGTTGCAGCACAGGTCCAGCACGCTCTTGCCTTCCACCTGCTGGCTCAGCCACTGGCGATTGTCGCGCTGATCGGCGAAGAAGCCGGTCTTGTGCGCACCGGCCGGGTCGGCGCGGAACCTGATGCCGTGCTCGGTGATGACCGCCGCTTCGGTGGTGGTATTGCCGTGGAAATCGAAGCTTTCCTGCTTCTGCACGTGTTCGTCGGCGAAGCTGTGGAAGCGGCAACCCGGGAACTGTTCGCGCAGCGCCTCGTAGATCCACTCGCGGTGGCGGAACATGCCGGCGGCGAAGAATTCCACCACCACCAGGTCGCCGTAGCGGTCCACCACCAGGCCCGACAGGCCGTCGCCTTCGCTATGCACCACGCGCCAGGCGTCGGACACGCCATCGAGCTTGAGCCAGTCGCGGCGCAGGCTCACCGCCGCGGCGATCTTGCGCGAGAACCAGCCCGCATCCACCGGCACCGAGGGGTCGGTTTCCAGGATGCGCACGGCAATGCGCGAATGGCCGTTGTAGAAGCCGCGGCCGACCCACTCCCCGTCCACGCCGACCACATCGACGATGGTGCCGGGTTTGGGCTTGGCGGCGGGCTTTTCCACCAGCTTCTGGAAGATCCACGGGTGGCTGGAGCGCCACGCATTCTTGAGACGGACGACGGGGGCAGGAATATTCATCCGCGCATTGTATCCGGCTGGATTGACGTGCCTGACGCCGGCCCGCAGAATCGGACCCCAGAAGGGGAGTAGCTCCCAAGAACGACCAACAGAACGTAGCAAGCGGTCGCCAGGTGGATTCGGGCGGCGCGCAGGAACCGCAGTGTACGCGTGGTACATGCCGATTCCGAGCACCGACCGGGCCCGCCTGACGGTCGCGTCGTAGTTCTGTTTGGTGTTCTAGCGTTGTCGCCGTCATGACGAGCCCTGGCATCAGGCGCTCCGGTGCAACGGCAACCGGCCCGCCCGGTTGCGAGCGAGACCTTCGCCGCGCAGGCGAAGGTCCGTCACCCGGAATCCACGATTTCCGTGTCACAAGACCTCAGCCCACGCGGCTGGTCCAGGTCGTTTCATTTTCGGGATTTCTCATGCAAACCATTGGCAATGTCTGGTTATGGGGTGGCTTCGCGGTCGTGGTGATCGCGGCGCTGCTGGTCGATCTGGTGCTGATGCGCCATGGCGGTGCGCACAAGGTGACCTTCAAGGAAGCCACCTGGTGGAGCATCGGCTGGGTGCTGCTGGCGCTGGCCTTCAACGCCGGCCTGTGGTGGTACCTGCAGGGCAGCATGGGCGATGCGGCGGCGGACCGGATCGGGCTGGAGTTCCTCACCGGCTACCTGGTGGAGAAATCGCTGGCGGTCGACAACATCTTCGTGTTCCTGATGGTGATGACCTACTTCGGCGTGCCCGAGGAACAGCGCCAGCGCGTGCTGATCATCGGTGTGCTGGGCGCGATCGTCCTGCGCGCGATCATGATCTTCGCCGGCTCGATGCTGCTGGCCAAGTTCCACTGGCTGCTCTACGTGTTCGGCGCATTCCTGCTGCTCACCGGCATCAAGATGTGGTTCTCTGCCGGCAAGGAGCCGGACCTGGAGGCCAATCCCGTGCTGCGCTGGATGCGCGGGCACCTGCGTTTGAGCCCGCAGTACCACGGCAACCAGCTCAGCGTGATCAAGGACGGCAAGCGCTGGTTCACGCCGCTGTTCGTGGTGTTGATCCTGATCGCGGTGATCGACGTGATCTTCGCGGTGGACAGCATCCCGGCGATCTTCGCCATCACCACCGACCCGTTCATCGTGCTGACCTCGAACGTGTTCGCGGTGCTGGGCCTGCGCGCGATGTTCTTCCTGCTGGCCGGCATGGCCGACCGCTTCCACCTGCTGCCTTACGGCCTGGCAGTGATCCTGGTGTTCATCGGCATCAAGATGATGATCATCGATCTGTACAAGATCCCGGTACTGGTCTCGCTGGGCGTGGTGGTGGCGATCCTGATCGCGACCATCGTACTGAGCCTGCTGCGCCCGCCAAAGCCGGCCGGGCACTGAGGAGCCGGGATTGGGGAATCGGAAATCGTGGCGCAGCCTCCGCTGCTGGCAACCATGCACACCGACCATCTCGACTGGTCCTTGCCCGCCCACCATCACGGGACCTTACGCGGCATGGATGCCGCGTGAGAGCTACAAGGACGTACTTGCAGCGTGTCCCGCGATGGTGGGCGGCCAAGGGCCCCGCAGCCAAGCCGCAGATCGTCCGTGATGACGCGCAGGCCGAGCCGCCACAGATCCGCGCCGGGGCTGGATTATCCCGTCGCCGGGTCTGCTTATCCCACGTTCGTTGGGCTTGTAAAAAACCTGCACGCCGCCATCCGTGAGTGCATGACAACGCATTCGCTCGCCCCCGATCCCGCCACCCAGAGCCGCCTGGACCGCTCGCGGGTGCTGCGTGCCTTCAACTTCAGCCTGGCGGCCGTGCTGCTGCTGGTGGCGGTGTTCACTGCCCAGGGAATGTTCGACTGGCGCGCCTGGGCGGTGGCGCCGCTGCAGGCCGACGGCCTGCTCGGCATCCTCACCGCACCGCTGCTGCATGGCTCGCTCGCGCATCTGGGCGCCAACGCGGCGGCGCTGCTGATCCTGGGCACACTGGCCGGCAGCGTGTATCCGCGTGCCACCGCCATGGCGCTGCCGTTGTTGTGGCTGGGCTCGGGGTTGGGCGCGTGGTTGCTGGGCGAGCCCGGCAGCCGCCACCTGGGCGCCAGCGGCATCACCCACGGGCTGATGTTCCTGGTGTTCGTGCTGGGCCTGCTGCGCCGCGACCGCCCGGCGATCGCCACCAGCATGATCGCCTTCCTGTTCTACGGCGGCATGCTGATCACGATCCTGCCGCACGAGGCCGGTGTGTCCTGGCAATCGCATCTGGGCGGTGCGGTCGCCGGCCTGATCGCCGCGCTGCTGCTGCGCCTGCGCGATCCGCAACAGGCCAGGGCGCGCTACAGCTGGGAAGACGAAGACGAGGACGCCAACTGGGAAGTGAGCCATCCCGACCACGCCATGCTGGAGCCGCCGCCGCCGCGGCAGGTGCCGGTGCTGTGGCAACGCCAGGACGATGGCTCGCAGAGCGTGGTGCTGCATTTCCCCCCGCGCGAACGGCCGCCGGGTGCCTGAGCTTTTTCTCAGTCGATAGATCGTGTTGCCCTGCCCTGCGTAGATGCAGAGCCGATCCACGATACAAGCTCGAGGCTCAAGGAGCGCATGGGCTTTTTGCATCTGCTCCGATGATCAGTCGGAAGACATACCGCCGTTAGGCGGCCATGTCCAGATACAGGGAGCGCGCCCGGGTGCGCTTCTACACGTGCTGCCTAACGCGATGCTGGTGCGCTCAATGCGCGCCGCGCCAGGCTGGGGTCGTCGGCGAACAACGCGTCGATGCCGGTATCCAGATAACGTCGCAACTCCGCCAGCGCGCCGGCCTCGTTGCGTTCGGTTGGCGCACCGCCATCGCGGTTATCGGCGGCCAGGAAGTAATTTTCCGGTCGAAAGGTGTACGGCTGCACCTGCAATCCAGCCGCATGCGCATCGCGCACCAGAGTGGTCGGTCGAGCCAGGCGCTGCTGCGCATCCAGCGGAATGATGCTGCGGATGTCGGGGCCGATCGCGTCGGCGTAGCCGGCAATCTGCTTCAGCCCTTCCGGCGTGATCATCTGGCCATAGGTCTGCGGCGCGGCGCCCACACCTGCATCGGGCAAGTGTGTCTGCGCGCCACCCAGCAACTGCAGCAGACCGAGGTTGCTGCTGCGCCCGATCTTGCTGCGCAGATAGCGCAGGTTGTTGGTCTCGAACGACTGGATGATCACCGGCGCGGTCCGGGTATAGGTATGCGCATGCACGGTGGCCAGCACCTTGTCTTCCATCGGCAGGCCGAGCGCCCTGAAATAGCTAGGATGCTTGATCTCCGGAATCAGACCGATACTGCGTCCGGTCGCTGCAGATTGCGCCGCGACAAAATCGATGATCTCGTCGAGGGTGACGATCTGGAAGTGCCCATCCCAGCGCGTACCGCGCAGTTGCGGCAGCCGCTCGCGCGCACGCAGGGTCTTCAACTCGGCCAGGCTGAAGTCTTCGGTAAACCAGCCTTCCATCGATTGGCCATCGATGCGCTTGCGGGTCTTGCGTGCGGCAAACTCCGGGTGATTCGCCACATCCGTGGTGCCGCCGATTTCGTTCTCGTGGCGCGCGATCAGCACGCCGTCCTTGGTCGACACCAGATCCGGCTCGACGAAATCGGCGCCATCGACAATGGCCTTGGCGTACGCCGCCAGCGTGTGTTCCGGGCGCAATGCGCTGGCGCCACGGTGCGCAAAGATCTGCACCGTCTTCGCCAGCGGTGCTTCGGCCACCACCGGGCCGCTCATGCCAACCATGATCGCGCCCACCAGCCAAAGACACTCGAATCGCATCATGCATGTCTTCACGAAAACATGTACTAGATCAACGGGTGATCGCAAGCCATGCCTTGCCGATGAGCGGTGCGGAATGACGACTGTACACTCCGCACCGCTCATCATCTGCACCGCCCGACACTCAGGTGTGAGGTCTTATCACCCGCTGTGAAAATCGTCTACGTCGAAAGACGGTCCGAAATTCGCGCAACCGCGGTACCCGCTTTTGCGAATCCCGAATCCCATCCTCAGAACCTGGCATCCAGCGTCAAAAACACCTGCCGCGGCGCGCTGGCGTGGAAGGCCAGCTGACGCCCATTGGGGTCGCTGTTGGCAAAGGCGGTGAGGTTGGAGGCGTAACGCTTGTCGGTCAGATTGGTGACGTTGAGCGAAAGCTTGAGTGCCTGCAGCACGCCGACCTGCCCGAACGCGTAGCCGGCGCCGGCATCGAACGCGGTGTAGCCTCCGAAGCCCTGATCGTTGGTATAGGTGTAGAAGCGCTCGCCGGTGTACTTGCCGCGCAGGTTGAGATTCCACGGACCATAGTTGAAGGCCAGCTCGCTGGCGAACATGCGCTTGGGCGTGTCCACCGTGTATTTGCCGGCCGTGGGAATCACCACGCCGTTCTGCACGTAGTTGTCGTCGTAGGTGGAGCGGTTGATCGACGCCGAGTTGTACCACTGCAGATGGCTGGTCGGTTTCCAGATCACCGTCAGTTCGCCGCCACGGCTGCTGACCGAGCCCACGTTGAAGAAGCGCGTGGTGCAGGCCGGGCTGGTTCCTTGCTGGATGCTGGGACAGGGATTGAGCGACAGCAGGCGGTTGTCGAAGGTGACGTCGTAGCCGACCAGCGAGGCTTCGAAACGGTCACCCACGAAGCGGTAACCGGCTTCCAGGGTGCGCGATTTCTCCGGCTCCAGCGCGCCCACGCTGGCATCGAACGAGGCCTGGGTCACCAGCAACGGTCCGCCAGCGCCACCACCCTGGAACGCGGCGATGTTCTCGGCGTAGGAAGCGAACACCTCCTGGCCTTCGGCGATCTTGAAGCCCAACCCGACCTGCGGCAGCACCGACTCGCTGGCCTTGAGCGAGCCTGTCGCCACCGGCGCTTCCACCGCAAGCCCCGGCGTGGCGCGTGCAGTCATCTCGGTGCTCGGGCTCTTGATGCCCAGGTCCAGGCTCAGGCGTTCGTCGAGGAATCTGAAGTTGCCCTGCGCGTAGAACTGGCGCGTGGTGATGATGTAGTTCTGCGAGAACAAACGTCGATTGGGATTCTGAAGGAACTTGTCATCGCTGACCGGACCATCGATCCAGTAGAAATTGCGCTCCACATCGTGGTGATTGCGCTCGTACCACAGCCCGGCCTCCAGGTGGTGCGGGCCCAACTCCCAGCCCAGCGAGGCGATGCCGCCGGTGCGGTTGATCCAGTAGTTGGTGCTGCGGATGGAGATCGGCAACGCCTGCGGCGTGCCCGGATTGGATGCCTGGCCCGGCGACCACCAGTGGCCCTGGCCCTTGTTCTCGTGGTGATAGACCTGCGTGTGCAGGCTGATCGCATCGTTGGGCTGGAAGTCGCCGGCCACGTAGAACAGGTCGTCGTCGCGCAGCGCGCGGCTCTGGTAGTACGCATCGTCGATGTTGTCCACGCCGCCACTGAAGCCGCAGCGCGCCGCATTGCGTGTGGCCGGCGCGCAGTACGCCGCTGCAAGGGCGCGTTTCCAGTCCGGCGCATACAGGTTCCAGTCCCAGCCCAGGCCGCGCGCCATCCCGCTCTTGGACAGATAGGAATAATCCGCCTGCGAGGTGCGCGACGTATCGGCAAAGGCGGTCAGCTTGCCGCCGTCGAACTGGTACACACCCTTGGCATTGAACTGGCGCGTGGTGGTCGGCGATTGCGGGCGCGCCCACATGTCGGCTTCTGCATTGATGCCGGACAGATATGCCGAGAACCCGTTGTAATCGCCGGTGTCCACGCGCAGGAAGGTGCGGCGGTTGGCATCCGAACCCACGGTCTGCGCCACCTGCGCGCCGAACACGCTGGACGGATCGGCCGAGTAATACTGGATGGTGCCGCCCAGGTTGCTGGTGGACGCGGTACCGAGCGCACCGATACCCGAGGCCAGCTCCACACCGCCGAAGTTCTCTGCAATCAGTGCGCGGCTGATGTTGAGGCCGTTGTAGTTGCCATAGGCGTTGTCGCCCAACGGCAGGCCGTCCAGGGTGTAGCCCAGGCGCGTGCCGTTGAAGCCGCGCAGGCTGATCGTCTGCGACTCTTCGTTGGCGCCGAAGGCATCGTTGGATTGCACGTTCACGCCCGGCATGCGGTTGAGCAGCTTCTGGATGCTGGTGCCCGGCGGCAACACCGGGATGTCCTGCGCGGTGATGCGCTGCACCTGCCGCGTCTCGCCCTGCCCGATCACCGACACCGCATCGAGCTGCTGCACGGTTCCCGTGGCAGCGGAGGCATCGGCCGCGACATCGGCAGATGGATCGGCGGCCCTGACGGCCGGCGACAGCAGGAGCGCGGTGAGCACGGCGGCACTGAGGAGATGGGTCTTGGGCATGGTGACGTGGGGGAGGAGTCAAAAGATGGCGGCAAGCGTGCGACAGCTGTCTTGCGTCGAGACGACGGCCAGATGACAGTGCCGCGACACGCGATGCGCCTGCCGCGCCGCCGCTGCGTTGCGCTGGCATGCAGGTGTCATCTGTCCGTCGTAATCTGCGCACTCTTCCGGTCGTGCTCTGTCGAGGATTTGCCCATGTCCCACCGTATCGCTCGCCACCGGCAACCGACGCTGGCAGGCGTCGCCATCGCCGCGTTGGTGCTGGGCAGCGGCTTGGCAGCTGCGCGGCAGCCGGCAGCGCCGGCAGGCACGGTGCTTGCCACCGATGCCCGCGGCTATCTGGACAGGGAACAGATCCCCGACAGCCTGCAGCTGGTTCCGCCACCACCAGCGGACGGCAGTGCCGCGCTCGCCAACGACGAGTCCATCGCCAAGGCCATGCTCGCCCTGCGCGACACACCGCGCTGGAAGCTGGCCACACAGGATGCGGTGCTGAGCTTTCCTGCTGCCGCCGGCGCCTTCAGCTGCGCGCTCGGTGTGCAGATCGACCAGGCCGGCACGCCGCGCCTGCTGCGTCTGCTCGAACGCAGCATGCGCGATGCCAGTACCAGCACCAGCGCCGCCAAGGCACGCTATCAACGCCAGCGCCCGTTCATGCGCAACGCGCAACCGATGTGCACACCCGCCGACGAGGCCGGGCTGCGCAGGAACGGCTCCTATCCGTCCGGTCACACCGCCATCGGCTGGACGTGGGGTCTGATTCTCGCCGAGATCGCCCCCGCCCGCCGCGATGCGCTGCTGGCACGCGGCCGCGCCTTCGGCGACAGCCGCCTGGTCTGCAACGTGCACTGGCAGAGCGATGTCCTCCAGGGCCGCATCATGGGCGCCGCCACCGTCGCCGCCTTGCATGGCAATACCGAGTTTCAGAAGGATCTGGCTGCAGCACGCGGCGAGATCGACAAGGCGCGTGCGACGCGGGCCGGGTCACCTGCATCCCAGGCCTGCGATGCCGAGAACGCTGCGCTGCAGACCGTGTTGCCCGATGTGATGTAAGCGGCAGCGCACTCTCGACGCGCTGGGCCGTTGCTTGCAAGCGCAGTCACAACGACCTGACGGACACGCCTTCGATGCTGCAGGTGTGGGCCGAGCGCGCTGCCTCGGCCCACGCCATTCGTTGCTGGGGGCGTCACACCGCTCTGCCGTGCCCCTTGGCAATCAGCCAGCGCTGCGTCATGGCTGATCGCATTTGACTGCCGTTGTCGCCTGGATCGCTCGCTTGCGCGTGCGATCGGCCTGTGCGTCCTCGCGCGTCTGGTCGTGCTTACCCGCGCCTCTCTCGTGGCGTCTGCCTCAGGGTCGCTCAGTCAGTCGATCCAGTAGAAGAATCCCGGATGCCGGATACCACGACCTCGGCCCCGGACCCTGCGGCGGGGCCAGCAGGCGCAATCGTTCGCTACACGAATCTACTTGCCGATACCTGGCCCGGAAGCGCTATTTCAGGCGAAAGTTCCCCAAAGATGACACACTCGTAAATCCTGGGTTAATCTTCAGGTGGCCTTCAGAAAGATGACAGTGATTCAACTTGCTGTGACTTGAAGCGCACCTCCCCCCTTAGTTGCTGCAAGGCAGCTGGGTTCCACAGTCGAAGTCGTTGTGAGCGTAGTTCATCAGGAGAGAGAGGAATGACGCGTCCAGGAGTTCGTGGTTCGTTGTCCAGAAGTGTCGCGCGCAGTGCCTTGAGCCTTGCCTTGGGCATGTGCGTGGCAGGTGGTGTGCAGGCGCAGAGTGCGGTGGGTTCCATCTTCGGTAGCGGGCAGCCGGGCGGCACCGTTGCCATCCAGAGCCCGCAGACCGGCATCACCCGCTCGGTGACCGCCGCAGCCGACGGCAGATTCAGCTTTAGCCAGCTGCCGCCGGGCAAGTACGTGGTGACCGCCGGCGGTGTGACGCGGGAAGTCGAGGTCAAGGTCGGTAGCGGCTCGCAGGTCGTGTTCGGAAGCAATGCGACGACCCTCGACAGGGTCAACGTGATCGGCACCGGCGCGCTCAATCCCATCGACGTGTCGTCGGTGGAATCCACCACGGTGTTCACTGCCGAACAGCTGATCTCGCTGCCGGTGGCCAGCGATGTTTCCTCGGTCGCCCTGCTCGCACCTGGCGCGACGAGAGGCGATAGCGGACTGGGGGCCGGAAACCTCGCCTCGTTTGGCGGTTCGTCCGTGGCCGAGAACGGCTACTACATCAACGGCTTCGACGTGACGAACATGCGCACGTTCCTGTCGTTCGCCAACGTGCCATTCCAGGGCATCGGCCAGTTGCAGGTCAAGACCGGCGGCTACGGCGCCGAGTACGGCCGCTCGCTGGGCGGTATCGTCAGCATCGTCACAAAATCCGGTTCCAACGATTGGCATTACGGCGGTAGCGTCGAATGGGCACCGGACTGGGGCGCCGCCGCGGGTAAGAATGTGCGCGAGCGCGACCCGGACGCCGCGGACCCGCTGTACCAATATCGCAGCGACAACCAGTTTGACAGCACCATCTACTCCGCCTACGCCAGCGGTCCACTCATTCGGGATCGCCTGTTCTTCTTCGCGCTGGTCGAAGGCCGTGAGGAAACCGAGAACACGTTCGATGCACTGACCAGCCGACGCGTCAGCGACACAACGCCACAAGGTCTGGTCAAACTCGATTGGTACATCAACGACAGCAATCTGGTCGAATTCACTGGCATCTACAACCAGGCCAAGACCAAGTACGCCACATACGAATACAACCTGGATGCCAACGGCGAGAATCGCTACAACGTCGGGCGCCACGAAGCGCCGATCGAACGCTATGAGATGGAAAATGGCGGCAAGGTCGGCATCCTCAAGTACACCGGCTACTTCACCGACAATTTCACCCTGTCGGCGCAATACGGCTATCTGAGCAATCTGATCAACTCACGTCTGCCGGCCAATCCCGCCGGTGGCGACTGCCCCTGGGCCTACAGTTTCGGCCTGACCACCAGCGTGGTTGATCGGTATATCGGCTGCAATCCGGGCACCATTTCCACCATTGCCGACCGCAATGCCGAACCGGACGAAGACATCCGCAAGGCGTTCCGCGTCGACGGCGAGTGGGTATTGGGCGATCACCGGCTGCGCTTCGGTGTGGACCAGGAGGAGTACGAATCCAGCCACCGCGGGCAGACCTATGCCGGCGGCATCAACTGGGCGTACTACAGGGTCCCCGGCAATTCCGTGGCCACCGGCGCATTCGCCGGCCAGCCCGGACGCACCGTCAACGGTCAACTGGTGCCGCGTGGAGCGCTCTATGCGCGTTCGCGCGTGTTCCAGAGCAGCAGCTCCACCTACGAGAACACCAACAATGCGTTCTACCTGGAAGACAATTGGCAGGTCACCGAAAACTTCCTTGCCGTGCTCGGTCTGCGCGGGGAGAAGTTCGAGAACAAGAACGGCGATGGCATTGCCTGGATCGAGTCCGATTACAAGATGGCGCCACGCCTGGGCTTTTCCTGGGACGTCCTGGGCGATTCCAGCCTGAAACTGTTCGGTACCGCTGGCCGCTACTACATCCCGGTGGCGAGCAACTCCAGTATCCGCGCCACCGGCGCCGAATCGACGGTGTCCAACTGGTACTTCGTCAATGGCTGGAGCGAGGCCGACGGCACACCGGTGGGCCAAGGCGCGCAGATCGGCCAGACCCAGACCAATGGCTCACTGGTCGCCCCCAACCCCGCTTCAGTGGCTTCCACCAATCTTTCTCCGATGTACCAGGACGAAGTGATCCTGGGTGGCCAGCTGCAGCTGACCGAACACTGGATGGCGGGCGCCCGCATGATCCGCCGCGAAGTGAAGTCCGGTATGGACGACACCTGCACGACCAATCCCTGGATCGACTGGGCGACAGACAACGGCTATCCGGATTTCGATCCCGGCTCGGTGCCCAGCTGCTACTTCCTGAATCCAGGCAGCGATGTGACCATCAACGTCGATTTGAACGGCGATGGCGAACTGGAACTGGCAACCCTGCCGGCCTCGTATTTTGGCTTGCCGGAGTATCGCCGCCTGCATACCGCACTGGAATTCTTCTGGGAGCGCACTGGCGAGAAGTTCAACTTCCAGGGCTCGTATACGTTCGCCAGAACACGCGGCAACGTCGAAGGCTACGTCAATTCAACGCTGGAGCAGGAAGACGCAGGCCTGACCCAGGACTTCGACCACCGTTTGTTCACCGATGGCACCTACGGGCCGACACCGAACGATCGGCAGCACACGCTCAAGCTGTTCGGTGCCTACACCCTCACACCGGAATGGCAGCTCGGTGGAAACCTGGTGTTGCAATCGGGGCGCCCGATCAACTGCCAGGGCTATATCCCGCTGGACGACATCCCGCAGCCTGACCAGGGCACACTGACAAACTACAGCGGCTCAAGTTTCTATTGCCTCAATGCTCAGGGCGACCGCGTGCTACGCCAACGTGGCGACGAAGGCCGCACACCGTGGACCTGGACGTTCGACCTGGCGGCGGTGTACATGCCGAACTGGGCGGATAACAAACTGCGCATCAAACTCGACGTCTTCAACCTGTTCAACAACGACCGCGTCACCGAGTACAACGAGTTCAGTGAAGCATCGCGCGATGTGATCAGCCCGAACTACCTGAACGATCAGAACTATCAGACGCCCCGTTCGTTCCGTCTGACCGCTCGCTACGATTTCTAAATCGCTTCATGCGTCATCGACAGATCCGGCCTCGAACGAGGCCGGATCTGTTTTACGCCCGACCGACAGAGGAAGGGTGATCGCCAGCGATTGTGCTTGGCGCATCACTTGCCGATGCAGAAGCTCGAAAAGATCTTCCCGAGGAGTTCATCGGCGCTCAGCTTGCCGGTGATCTCACCAAGCGCATCCTGCGCCAGGCGCAATTCTTCGGCGGCCAGTTCGAGCTGTTCGAAACGCAACTCCAGATCGGCGGCATCGGCGTGCTGTTCGGCGCGGCGTAGCGCGTCCACGTGACGAGTGCGGGCGGAAAATTCGCCGTCCACGCCTTCGCCTGCATCTCCGAGCGCCAGTTCACGAAGCCGGGTGTGCAGCTGCTCCAGCCCTTGCCCGGTGATCGCCGAGACTGCGATCGCATCGTTGTCCAGCGGTAGGTCGCCGCTCAGCAGATCGCATTTGTTGTGGATCCACAGCTGGCGCGGTACCGCAGCGAGCGCATCGCCAATGGCCTCGCGTGCCGCCTGCGGATCGCGTGCATCCAGCACCACCAGCGCCAGATCGGCGCGCTCGAGTTCTGCGCGTGCGCGGCGCATGCCTTCACGCTCGATCGCGTCGCCCCCCTCGCGCAGGCCGGCGGTATCGACCAGGGTCAGCTCGAAGCCATCGAGCCGAATCGCTTCGTGCAAGGTATCGCGGGTGGTACCGGCCACATCGGTGACGATGGCACGGTCGCTGCCGGCCAAGGCATTGAGCAGCGAGCTCTTGCCGGCATTGGGCGGGCCGATCAGTACGGCATGCAGGCCATCGCGCAGCTTGCGGCCGCGCTCGGCATCGCGCAGCAACCGGGCCAGCAAGGCGCGGGCCTGCTCCAATCCTGCGCGCACCTGCGCTCCACCCAGGGTATCGAGCGGCTCGTCGGCGAAATCGATCGCCGCTTCCACGTGCACGCGCAACCGCGTCAGGTGCTCGCTCACCGCCTCGATACGGCGCGAGAACACGCCGTCCAGCGAACGCCGCGCGGCACGTGCGGCGCGCACATCGCCAGCGGCGATCAGATCGGCGATGGCTTCTGCCTGCGCCAGATCGAGTTTGCCATTGAGAAAGGCACGCTCGCTGAACTCGCCCGCGCGTGCCTGCCGCGCGCCCAGCGCAACGCATCTCGCCACCAACTGCCGCAACACGACCGGGCTGCCGTGGCCCTGCAGCTCCACCACATCCTCGCCGGTGAAGCTGCGCGGCGCCTTGAACCACAACGCAATCCCGTCGTCGATGACCTCGCCCTGCACATCACGGAAGCGCGCATACCGCGCCTGCCGTGGCTCCAGTCGCGCAACGCCCAACCCGGCAGCGATCTGCATCGCCCGCGGCCCGGACAGGCGCACGATACCGACGCCACCGGCTCCGGCGGCACTGGCGATGGCAACGATGGTGGAGGTGGAAGACGACATGGGCACTGCTCTGACGTGGATTGAAGAAGACCGGCGCGGCGACGCATCGACCGCGCGGCCGGCAGTGGCATCCAGCCGATGCCCGTCCTTGGCGCATCACGCCTCCATCCAGGGGCGCGCTCTGCTGACAAGCTTCGCTGCAACGCGTCAGCCGTATGGAATCACAGCGACTGCAGCTGGGTACGCGCCTGCTCTGCACCGCTGCCTTGCGGTTGCAGTTCCAGATAGGTGGAGTACGCCTTGCGCGCCTTCTCGCGATCACCGGCCTTGGCATAGGCGTCGCCGAGATTGAGATAGGCCACTGCACGCGAGGGGTCGATCTTCAAAGTGTTTTCCAGCCAACGCGCCGCTTCGGCATAACGTTGCTGACGGTAGTACACAAAGCCCAGGTTGTTGGCAGCCAGCGCGAAGTCCGGACGCAGCTTCAATGCTTGGGCAAATTGTTCGGCGGCGTCGGCATAGCGCTTTTCCTTGTACAGCTGCAGGCCACGTTCGTTGGCCAGCTGTGCGCGTTGGCGGTCGCTGCTCTTCACCGCCGTCGGCAGTACCAGCTTGGCTTCGCCGCCTTGTAGCGTCTTCACCGTGACCGGCGCCGCGGTGGCAGCGGTACCGGCCGGGGCCGGCGCGGGACGTGCAGCATCCACGCGCCCGTTGAGCGCGATGGCATCGGCCGACAGCTGCGCGGTATCGGCAGTGAGGAATTCCTCACCGCTAGGCACCTGAAACACGAATTCGCCGCCCTGCGATCCGGGCAGGCTGCCGAACGCCGGCGTCTGCGCCGAGACAGCCGACACCGCCGGTGCCACATACGCGGCCAGCTCGGTGCCGGTGATCAGGCCATCGCCATTGAGATCGCCCTTGCCGGCCAGCGCCTGCAACAGCACCCAGGTGAACACCGAATGCCCATTCGGCCCGCTGTCGGCCACCTGCTGATCGGCTCCACCGGCGGTGAGCATCTGGCGCGCGATGCGGCGCGCGTTTTCGCGCAGATAGGCACTGGAGGTCGGCCCGCCACGCGTCAGGCCCAGCCCGCTGTAACACGCATCCATCACGAACAACACGTGCTTGGCCTGCAGACTCTCGGCGATGTTCTGCAGATCGCTCATTGCGATCGCGTCGCTGGCCAGATGCTGCGGATCCGAATCGACCGGAATGATGTAGCCCAGGTCGCGCCCCGATGCGAGCCGACGGGTGGCGCCATGCCCGGCGAAGAACACGAACACGCGATCGTTGGTCTGCGCGCGGCCTTCGCCGAGCCGATCATGGAACGCGGCAAGGATGTTGTTGCGCGTGGCCTGTGCGTTCTTGAGCACGATCACCTGCGAGGACGGAAATCCCAGCGGCCCGGTCAAGGTACTGGCAATCGCTTGCGCATCGTTGGCCGCGTATTCCAGCTTGGGCCAATGCGCGTAATCGTCGATGCCGATCACGATCGCCCAGGATTTCGCGTAGCCGGTGGTCACCGTGGCATCGGCCACCGCGCTGGGCGCACGCGCCACCGAGAACTCGCGGCCATTCCAGCCGGCGAACTGGTAGCCGTCGGCGATCAGTCGATCCAGAATCTGCGGCAAGGCCTTGACTGCGCGGTCGTGGATGTCATGGAACAACACGATGCCGCGCTGTTCCCTGTTCACCTGGTCCAGCACGCGTTGCACGATCGATTCCGGTACCGGATCGGCCCAGTCCAGCGAGTCGATGTTCCACATGATCGACTTGAGCCCGGCCTCTCCCAGCAGCTGCAAACCTTCGGCGTTGCGCGCGCCATACGGGAACCGGAACAGCGGCGCACGTTTGTCGTCCACTGCGCGCAGCAAGATATCGGCATCCAGCACCTGGCTGCGCAGCGCAGCGCCGGTGGTCTTGGACAGCTGCGCATGGGTCAGGCTGTGGTTGCCCACCGCATAGCCTTCTTCCATCAGCGTGTGGCTGATCCTGGACAGCGGCGCGAGTTGCGGCTTGCCGTTGGCATCCAGGCTACCGAGGTTGCGCCCCACTTCGAAGAACACGCCGGGCACGTCGTAGCGCTTGAGGATCGCCACGATCTGTTCGGTGTAGGCCTTGTGCGGGCCATCGTCGAAGGTGAGTACCACGGTCTTGGGCGGCAGGTCGCGGCCGAACACTTCGCTGTCGCTGTCGCGCGCGGAGAACGGATACGGCTCCACCACGCCGTGGTCGCGCAGGATGGTCTCGCGCGTGTACAGCGTGCGCAGGTGCGCCACGTAGTCGTCCCACTTCTCACGCTTGGGCACGATCGCGCGGCTGCGGTCGAAACGGCTGAAGATCTGGGTCAACTCGGCGTTGTAGCTGCGCTCGATCTCTTCCAGTGCGTCGAGATCCTCGCCGATACGCTGGTGCAGCTTGACCGCCGGCAGTGCCGAGTCCTTGCCGATACGCGCATGCAGATCGCGCAGTACTTCAGCAAATGCCAGGCGGTCGGCATCGTAAAGGTCAGGCGCGGATTCCACCTCGTCCAGTACCGTGGCGATGGTGGCGAGCCGGGTCGGGGCCCTGGACGCCAGCACCGTATCGAAGGCTGCGGCAATGCGTTCACGCTGCTGCAGATTCTCATGGAACAACTGCTGCCCCACGCTGCTGGAGGTGGCGCGATCGCGCGGGCTTTGTCTGGCTTCATCGGCCAGCAACACGATGATGCGGCGATGGCGATCCAGCTGGTCGCGCAGCTGTGCGATCAGCGCTCGCGCGTCGGCGCCGTCGCCTTGCACCGGTGTGCTCGCCGCGCCGTCGGTCGCTGGCGTTGCCGCGGCAGGGTCGCTGGTGTGCTGCGTGCCGCAGCCAGCCAAAGCCAGCAGTCCGGCGCAGCTTGCGCGCAGCAACAGGCGATGCAAAGGCGGTGAGGTCACGGCAGCGTCCTTGGCGATGACGAAGGCAGGGCGGATCGTATGCAGAAGGCCCGCCTTGCGGCGGGCCTTCTCGAACTTACTTGGTGTTGGCCTGGATGATCTTGCTCGGCTGCTCGCCATGCTGGCGGATCATCCACCACTGGATCAGCAGACCCAGGCCGCCGTTGACCACCCAGTACAGCACCAGGCCGGCCGGCATGAAGGCCATCATGACGCCGAATACCAGCGGCATGAACTGCATCATCTTGGCCTGCATCGGGTCCATGCCCGGGGTCGGGGTCAGCTTCTGCGTCGCCCACATGATGGCGATGTTGAGCACCGGCAGGATGAAGTACGGGTCGCGCGCGGTCAGGTCCTGGATCCAGCCCAGCCACGGCGCCTGGCGCAGTTCCACCGATTCCACCAGCACCCAGTACAGCGCGAAGAAGATCGGCATCTGGATCAGCAGCGGCAGACAGCCGCCCATCGGGTTGATCTTCTCCTTCTTGAACAGCTCCATCGTCGCCTGCTGGTACTTGACGCGATCGTCGCCGTAGCGCTCTTTCAGCTGAGCAAGGCGCGGCTGGAAGCGGCGCATCTTGGCACCGGACTTGTACTGCGCGGCCGACAGCGGATACAGCGCCAGACGCAGCAGCACCACCAGGCCGATGATGGCCCAGCCCCAGTTGTGCAGGAAGCTGTGCAGATGGCTCAGCACCCAGAACAGCCCCTGGCCAATGATGGCCATCAGCGAAAAGCGGCTGTAATCGACCACGCGGTCCAGGCCTTTGACGTCTTCCTTGGCGATCTGGCTGACCAGCTTGGGACCGACCCACAGGCGCGCTTCGGTGGTCGCGGTCTGGCCCGGCGCCACGGTGAAGGCCGGCCCACGCAGCTCGGCCACATCGCGCGGACCGTCCTGGGCCAGCACATACAGCGAGGCCTGGTCCTTCTGCGGGATCCACGCGGTAAAGAAGTGGTGCTGCAGCAGGGCGACCCAACCACCGGTGATCTGGCGATTCAGGCCGCCGTCGTCCATGTAGTCCTTGAACGCACGGCGCTCGTAGCCTTCCTGCGGGCTGTACCAGGTGGCCCCATTGAAGCTGAAGGAATCCGGGTTGGTCATGCCGCGGCTGAGGATGGTCGGCACCCGGCTCAGCTTGCGGAACACATAGCCATTCCAGGGCGTGCCGCTCTTGTTGATCACCTCGTCCTTGATCGCGATGGCATAGCGGCCGCGTTCCAGGGTGAAGGTGCGGCGAATCGAGACGCCGTTGGGGCCATTCCAGACGAACGGCACCACCAGCGTCTTCTGGCCGTCGGCCAGCTCGAAGCGCGTCCCCGGTTGCTCGGCGCGGAAGCCACCGACGCCCGGCACCGGCGACTGTTCGCTGGCCCAGCCGCTGACCGCGCTATAGGGATGGGCCGGATCTTCGGTCAGCAGACTGACCGGTGCGGTGCCGTCCTTGGTCTGCGGGAACTGCAACAGCTCGGCATCCAGCACGCTGCGTCCGTCCAGCTTCAGGCGCAACACGTCCGAAGTCACGGTCAACACCGGTGCGGCGCCTGCGGTGGCCGGCGCGGTGGTGGAGCTGCCGGTTGCCGGCACTGCGCCCGGAGCGCCTGCCTGCGGAATCGCCTGTGCGTTGGGCACAGTGACAGGTGTGGCTGCCGCATCCGGATCCCGCGCGGCCGGCACGGCCTGGGTCGTGACGGACGCCGGCGCGTTGGCGGCCGCCTTGTCCTTGCCCCACTCCATCCACAGCAGCGCCGCGACCATCAGCCAGGCAAAGATCAGAAAAACACGGGTCTGGTTCATCGGGCAGCAACTCACTCAGTCGGAACTAGCGTTCCGGCTCGGTCGTGGAAAGGGAGGATGGGCACACCGTCGTGGCGGGCGGCATTGTGCCGGGCGCGGCAGGCAGGGGCAATGCGCCGGCGCGGCGCAACAGCCGCACGAAAGCGTCGCGGATCTGTGGATTGGTCGCCTTGGCGGCTGCCGAACGCGCCACGATCACATAGTCGCCACCCGCCAGCTCGGGCAGCAGGTGGCGCATCGCATCGCGCAGCACGCGCTTGATGCGATTGCGACCCACCGCGCGCGTATCGACCTTGCGCGATACCGCCATGCCCAGACGCGGCGGCGTATCGCCAGTGCGCCAATGCAGGCTCAGCAGCGGGTCGGAGGTACGGCGCGCGGTGTCGAAGACAACGGTATATTGCGCACGCGTACGAACCCGCGCAGAACGAGGAAATCGCCTGCACGGGTTCGATGCGTTCACGTTAGGGACTGCCTCGGCCGCAGGGAGCGGCGCGGCAATCAAGCGCTCAGGCGCTTGCGGCCCTTGGCGCGGCGGCGAGCCAGGATCTTGCGGCCGTCGGCGGTCGCCATACGTGCGCGGAAGCCATGGTCGCGTGCTCGCTTCAGGTTGCTGGGTTGGAAAGTACGCTTGGTGGCCATGGGGCCCTCTGCATGAATGGAAACGGTGAACCGGCAATTTTATAGGTTCGTTCCATGCCAGGTCAACTCCTTGTGAGTTTCGCGCCGTGCCCGACGCTCGCGCCCTGTGGATGGCCCTGTGAATAAGTCTGGGAAAAGCCGGCCTGCGATGCTAGTCTGGCCCATCCTCTTTTCACTTCCGGGCTGCGTGCACGGCGCCCTGCTGCGCGCCGCAGCCAGCAACAGATGATCACACTTTGATGGATGCTTGGCCCCGCTGTCTGGAACGTCTCGAAGCCGAATTCCCGCCCGAGGACGTCCACACCTGGTTGAAACCCCTGCAAGCCGAGGATCGCGGCGACAGCATCGTGCTGTATGCGCCCAATGCGTTCATCGTCGATCAGGTCCGCGAACGCTACCTGCCGCGTATCCGCGAGTTGTTGTCGTATTTCGCCGGCAATGGCGAGGTGGCACTGGCCGTCGGCTCGCGCCCACGTGCGCCGGAGCCGGCGCCTGCACCGACCGCCGCGCCCAGCGCGCCGGTCGCCACCGCCCCGATCGTGCCGTTCGCCGGCAACCTGGATTCGCACTACACCTTCGCCAACTTCGTCGAGGGCCGCAGCAACCAGCTCGGTCTGGCCGCCGCGATCCAGGCCGCGCAGAAGCCCGGCGACCGGGCGCACAACCCCTTGTTGCTGTACGGCAGCACCGGTCTGGGCAAGACCCATCTGATGTTCGCGGCCGGCAACGCGCTGCGTCAGGCCAATCCGGCCGCCAAGGTGATGTACCTGCGGTCGGAACAGTTCTTCAGCGCCATGATCCGCGCATTGCAGGACAAGGCGATGGATCAGTTCAAGCGCCAGTTCCAGCAGATCGATGCGCTGCTGATCGACGACATCCAGTTCTTTGCCGGCAAGGATCGCACCCAGGAAGAGTTTTTCCACACCTTCAACGCGCTGTTCGATGGCCGCCAGCAGATCATCCTGACCTGCGACCGCTATCCGCGCGAGGTGGAGGGCCTGGAGCCGCGGCTCAAGTCGCGCCTGGCCTGGGGCCTGTCGGTGGCGATCGATCCACCGGATTTCGAAACCCGTGCGGCCATCGTGCTGGCCAAGGCGCGCGAACGTGGCGCCGAGATTCCGGACGACGTGGCGTTCCTGATCGCCAAGAAGATGCGCTCGAACGTGCGCGACCTGGAGGGTGCTCTCAACACGCTGGTGGCGCGCGCCAACTTCACCGGGCGCTCGATCACGGTGGAGTTTGCCCAGGAGACGCTGCGCGACCTGTTGCGTGCCCAGCAGCAGGCCATCGGCATCCCCAACATCCAGAAGACCGTGGCCGACTACTACGGGCTGCAGATGAAGGATCTGCTGTCCAAGCGCCGCACCCGCTCGCTGGCGCGTCCGCGCCAGGTGGCGATGGCGCTGGCCAAGGAGCTCACCGAACACAGCCTGCCCGAGATCGGCGACGCCTTTGCCGGTCGCGACCACACCACCGTGCTGCACGCCTGTCGGCAGATTCGCACCTTGATGGAGGCCGATGGCAAGCTGCGCGAGGACTGGGAAAAGCTGATTCGCAAGCTCAGCGAGTGATGCGGCGCGCCGATGTTTGTCGGGCTTGGAAAAAAGCGTGGATGAGTTGGTGCCAAATGCGGGAGAATCTGTGGATAAATACGTCTGCAGTGGCGGGCGGAAAACTATCCACAGGTTTTCCCACCGCTCCAGGCAGACTAGTCCAACGACTTTTCCGGCTAGAAAAACGAGTTGAAACAATGGCTTAGAGTGGTTGTCCGCTGAAAACAGCCCTACCATCACCACCAAGCTTTTGATTTATTCCACATCTTTAAAGCATAGGGGCACGGAACCACATGCGTTTCACACTGCAACGCGAAGCCTTCCTCAAGCCGTTGGCCCAGGTGGTCAATGTGGTCGAACGGCGTCAGACATTGCCGGTGCTGGCGAATTTGCTGGTGCAGGTAAACAACGGGCAACTGTCGCTGACGGGTACTGACCTGGAAGTGGAGATGATTTCCCGCACCCAGGTCGAAGATGCGCAGGACGGAGAGACCACGATTCCGGCTCGCAAGCTGTTCGACATCCTGCGAGCCCTGCCCGATGGCAGCCGTGTCACCGTGTCCCAGAGCGGGGATAAGGTCACCGTGCAGGCCGGGCGTAGCCGGTTCACCCTGGCGACCTTGCCTGCCAACGACTTCCCGTCCGTCGACGAAGTGGAGGCCACCGAGCGTGTGGCGGTGCCCGAGGCCGGCTTGAAGGAACTGATCGAGCGCACGGCGTTCGCGATGGCCCAGCAGGACGTGCGTTATTACCTCAACGGGCTGCTGTTCGACCTCCGCGAGGGCTTGCTGCGCTGCGTGGCGACCGATGGCCACCGTCTGGCGCTGTGCGAAACGGAGCTGGAGAAGGCCGGCGGTGCCAAGCGCCAGATCATCGTGCCGCGCAAGGGCGTGACCGAGTTGCAGCGCCTGTTGGAAGGTGCGGATCGTGAGGTCGAGCTCGAGGTGGGGCGCAGCCATATCCGCGTCAAGCGTGGCGATGTCACGTTCACGTCCAAGCTGATCGACGGCCGTTTCCCGGATTACGAAGCGGTCATCCCGATCGGTGCGGACCGCGAGGTCAAGGTCGATCGCGAGGCCCTGCGTGCGTCGCTGCAGCGTGCAGCCATCCTGTCCAACGAGAAGTATCGCGGTGTGCGCGTGGAAGTGTCGCCGGGTCAGCTGAAGATCAGTGCACACAACCCGGAGCAGGAAGAAGCCCAGGAAGAGATCGAGGCAGACACCAAGGTCGACGATCTGGCCATTGGCTTCAATGTGAATTATCTGCTGGATGCGCTGTCCGCGCTGCGCGATGAGCATGTCGTCATCCAGCTGCGCGATGCAAATTCTTCGGCATTGGTGCGTGAGGCCAGCAGCGAGAAGTCGCGACATGTGGTGATGCCGCTGCGTCTCTGACGTTGCGTTCCACGTGGAACACGGAAGCCCGGCGAGAGCCGGGCTTTTTTGTGCGCGGGGACAAGACCTGGACACTTGCAGACGAAGCCGAGCTCGGGCAGGGGAAGAGGTCCAGCGATCGATTGGGTCTACAGCACACATCGATGCGCTCAAGGCATCCGCAATTGGAGGTTTGGGGCTTAGCAGGGGGTGCGCCCATTGATCGATGAGCACTTCCGACTCGCTATGGCGTCGACAGACAGCACACGGTTTGGTCTCGCCATGGCTGTTGCAGGACGCCCTTGGCTGCTGTGCGAGATATCGCTGTCGCGGTATGCAATGACGAGACGCGTCAGCCGTGAGACCCGGTATCCCGGAGAAGTGACCGAGATTCAATTCGTTGGAAGAGTGAAGCTGCCTGTTAGCGCCGAATTCGATCGCATTAGACATGGCCAATCTGCAAGCAAAGGCGACATAAGAGAGACCAGGTCTCAGATATTTGCTTGCAGTGTCAAATGGGTTGCCAACATAAATGACGGGTGTCGAAGTGGATCGAGGTCAACCAAGTCTCAGAAGCGAAAGAGACAAAACTGTCGCGTCCGTCCTCAGTGTTCCCTCGGACATTGGGTTGAAGATCCCGCCCGCCGCCTTGCGCTCGGCCGTCCCAAGAATTTGCCGGTTTTGACTTATGCACATCTGCTTTTGCTTTTAAATCTATAAATAACTTAAGAGCTTTGTGGTGATGGTAGGGGCAGATTTCGCCGAAAAGTAGGTCAAGTAACTGTTTTAATTGTGATTTTTGGTATCGAAACCCTGTGTTTTGAGGCGGGTTTTTGGCCTGATGGCTTGTGGATAAGTGCTGTGAGGGTTTGCAGCTGCTTTTTTGTCCCCAAGTTATCCCCAGGCCATCCTCTGGCGATCGCCGGCGCCGGCTGCGCGTAAACTATCCAATCACGTATCCTCCGCTGCGACCGGGAGCGCCGGATCACAGCCCGGAGTACACCGATCGATGCACGTAGTGCGGTTGTCCATCCATCGACTTCGTCGATTCGAGACGGTTGAGCTCTACCCTGCCACTTCGCTGAACCTGCTGACCGGCGACAACGGTGCAGGCAAGACCAGCGTGCTCGAGGCACTTCACCTGATGGCCTACGGCCGTAGCTTCCGTGGCCGGGTGCGCGATGGATTGATCCAGCAGGGCGCTGGTGATCTGGAGGTCTTCGTCGAATGGCGGGAGGGCAGCGGCACGACGCAGGCCCGCACGCGGCGTGCGGGCCTGCGCCATAGCGGACAGGAATGGACCGGGCGACTCGATGGGGAGGATGTCGCCCAGCTGGGCACCCTCTGCGCGGCGCTTGCGGTGGTGACGTTCGAGCCAGGAAGCCACGTTCTGATCAGTGGGGGCGGCGAACCGCGTCGGCGCTTTCTGGATTGGGGCTTGTTCCACGTGGAACCTGACTTCCTGGCGCTATGGCGCCGCTATGCGCGTGCACTCAAACAGCGCAACGCCCTGCTCAAACAGGGAGCGCTGCCTCGGATGCTGGACGCTTGGGACCATGAACTTGCCGAGTCGGGAGAATCCCTCACCTCCAGGCGACTGCACTACCTCGAACGACTGCAGGAGCGCCTGATTCCGGTCGTCACTGCCATCGCCCCGTCCCTCGGCCTGTCTGCGCTGAGCTTCTCCCCGGGCTGGAAACGTCACGAGGTGTCGCTTGCAGATGCCTTGCTGCTGGCACGCGAGCGCGATCGTCAGAACGGCTATACCTCGCAAGGGCCGCATCGCGCCGACTGGGCGCCGCAATTCGATGTGCTTCCCGGCAAGGATGCGTTGTCGCGAGGTCAGGCCAAGCTCACCGCCCTGGCCTGCCTGCTCGCTCAGGCGGAAGACTTTGCCCACGAACGCGGCGAATGGCCAGTGATCGCGTTGGACGATCTGGGGTCGGAACTGGATCGACACCACCAGGCCAGCGTGCTGCGGCGTCTGGCGCAGGCGCCCGCGCAGGTGCTGATCACCGCGACCGAGACTCCGCCAGGGCTGGCCGAAGCGGGCGGGTTGTTGCACCGGTTCCACGTGGAACACGGCGCGCTCATCCAGCAGGCGGCGCTGTCGTGACCCAACGGCCCATGCGGGCCGACTGGTATAATTCGTACGCTATCCCCCTTTTCCCACGGTGCGATGCGGCTCCCGCCGCCTACGCCCGTGTTGTGGAGCCAACGGCACGCGCATGACCGACGAACAAAACACCCCGACGCCCCCCAACGGCACCTACGACTCCAGCAAGATCACCGTGCTGCGGGGCCTGGAAGCCGTCCGCAAGCGCCCCGGCATGTACATCGGCGACGTCCACGACGGCACCGGCCTGCATCACATGGTGTTCGAGGTGGTCGACAACTCCGTCGACGAAGCGCTGGCCGGCCACGCCGACGATATCGTGGTCAAGATTCTGGTCGACGGGTCGGTGTCCGTGTCCGATAACGGGCGCGGCGTTCCGGTGGACATCCACAAGGAAGAAGGCGTCTCCGCAGCCGAGGTCATCCTCACCGTGCTGCACGCCGGTGGCAAGTTCGACGACAACAGCTACAAGGTATCCGGCGGCCTGCACGGCGTGGGCGTGTCGGTGGTCAACGCGCTGTCCGAGCAGCTCTGGCTGGACATCTGGCGCGACGGTTATCACTACCAGCAGGAATATGCGCTGGGCGAGCCGCAGTACCCGCTCAAGCAGCTGGAAGCCTCGACCAAACGCGGCACCACCTTGCGCTTCAAGCCGGCGGTGGAGATCTTCAGCGACGTCGAGTTCCACTACGACATTCTGGCCCGCCGTCTGCGCGAACTGTCCTTCCTCAATTCCGGTGTCAGGATCACCCTGATCGACGAACGTGGCGACGGGCGTCGCGACGATTTCCACTACGAAGGCGGTATCCGTAGCTTCGTGGAGCATCTGGCCCAGCTCAAGACCCCGCTGCACCAGAACGTGATTTCGGTGACCGGCGAGCACAACGGCATCGTGGTGGACGTCGCCCTGCAGTGGACCGACGCCTACCAGGAAACCATGTACTGCTTCACCAACAACATTCCGCAGAAGGACGGCGGCACCCATCTGGCCGGTTTCCGGGGGGCGTTGACCCGGGTGTTGAGCAGCTACATCGAGCAGAATGGCATCGCTAAGCAGGCCAAGGTCTCGCTGACCGGCGACGACATGCGCGAAGGCATGATCGCGGTGCTGTCGGTCAAGGTGCCCGACCCCAGCTTCTCCTCGCAGACCAAGGAAAAGCTGGTCAGTTCCGACGTGCGCCCCGCGGTGGAGAATGCGTTTGGAGCACGCCTGCAGGAGTTCCTGCAGGAGAATCCGAACGAAGCCAAGGCCATCACCGGCAAGATCGTCGATGCCGCGCGTGCGCGCGAAGCCGCCCGCAAGGCACGCGACCTCACCCGCCGCAAGGGCGCGCTGGATATCGCCGGCCTGCCCGGCAAGCTGGCCGATTGCCAGGAAAAGGATCCGGCGCTGTCGGAACTGTTCATCGTCGAGGGTGACTCGGCAGGCGGTTCTGCCAAGCAGGGGCGTAATCGCAAGAACCAGGCCGTGCTGCCGCTGCGCGGCAAGATCCTCAATGTCGAACGCGCGCGTTTCGATCGCATGCTCTCCTCCGACCAGGTCGGCACGCTGATCACTGCGCTCGGCACCGGCATCGGCCGCGACGAATACAACCCGGACAAGCTGCGTTACCACCGCATCATCCTGATGACCGACGCCGACGTGGACGGCTCGCACATCCGCACCCTGCTGCTGACCTTCTTCTACCGGCAGATGCCGGAGCTGATCGAGCGCGGCTACATCTACATCGGCCTGCCGCCGTTGTACAAGCTCAAGCAGGGCAAGAGCGAGCTGTACCTGAAGGACGATGCCGCGCTCAATGCCTATCTGGCCAGCAGCGCGGTCGAAGGCGCAGCGCTGATTCCGGCAGCCGATGAGCCGCCGATCACCGGCGAAGCATTGGAGAAGCTGTTGCTGCTGTTCGCCAGCGCCAACGATGCGATCGCCCGCAATGCGCATCGCTACGACCCGGCCCTGCTGACCGCCCTGATCGATCTGCCGCCGCTGGATGTCGCCCAGCTGCAGGCCGAAGGCGAGGTGCATCCCACCCTGGATGCGCTGCAGGCCGTGCTCAATCGCGGCACCCTGGGCACGGCGCGCTACGCGTTGCAATTCCAGCCGGAGAGCGAGCAGCGTCCGGCGACACTGGAGGTCACGCGCCGCCACATGGGCGAGGAGCTCACCCGCTGGGTCCCGATGGCGGCTTTCGAGAGCGGCGAGCTGCGCCCCCTGCGCGACGTGGCACTGGCTCTCAATGGCCTGATCCGCGAAGGTGCCCAGATCGTGCGCGGCAACAAGGCCCATCCGATCGGCAGCTTCGGCCAGGCGCATGCCTGGTTGCTGGAAGAGGCGAAGAAGGGCCGCCAGGTGCAGCGCTTCAAGGGCCTGGGCGAAATGAATGCCGAGCAGCTGTGGGAAACCACGGTCAACCCCGATACGCGCCGTCTGTTGCAGGTGCGCATCGAGGACGCGGTGGCTGCCGACCAGATCTTCAGCACCTTGATGGGGGACGTGGTGGAACCGCGTCGCGACTTCATCGAAGATAACGCGCTGAAGGTGTCCAACCTGGATATCTGAGTCGCCGTTGTCGCTGTGGCGTGGCACTGCGGTGCGACGCCGCAGCCCCGGTGCTGGCAGGACGACGATGAGCACAGAACCTTCTCCCTTGCCGGCGCCGCCCGGCGTTGCCGGCAAGCGGCCGCTGGCCCCGGTATTGCTCGGCTTTGGCGTCGATGTGCTGATCGCCATCGGGCTGTTGCTGACCCTGAGCGTGGCCGGCTTCGCGCTATGGGGCGCACTGCGCGGGATCGCGCATGTGCAGGCCGCCAAGGCGCAGGGGCTGACGCCCTCGCCCGCCGAGGTCATGGCCGCAATCGGCCAGCCCGGGGTCATGGTGCAACTGCTCGTCGCGCTGGTCAGCACCGCCACACCAGCGCTGGTGCTGTACTACTGGCGCCGACGCGCCACCCCCGCCGAGCAGGCCGCCTCGCGCAGCGCCGCGCGGCGCGTCTCCACCTGGGCCTGGACCGGGCTGATTGCCGCTGCCGTGTTCCTGCTCAGCAATCTGGTCAGCGCCGTGGCCTCGGCGCTGGGAATCAAACCGGTGCCGACCAATCTTCCGTTGATGGAGGAAGCCATCCAGCAATGGCCATGGGCGCTGGCCGTGTTTGCGGTGCTGATCGCTCCGGCGTACGAAGAGCTGCTGTTTCGGCGGGTATTGTTCGGCCGGCTGTTGGCCGCCGGCCGTCCATGGTTGGGCATCGTGCTGAGCGGTGCGATCTTCGCATTGATACATGAAGTGCCCGGCATCAGCGGCAACGGCCCGGCCGCCATCGTCCAGCTGTGGCTGGTGTACGGCAGCATGGGCGCGGCCTTCGCCTGGCTGTACTGGCGGACCGGCACGCTATGGGCTCCGATCGCCGCCCATGGCATCAACAACGCCACCGCCCTGGTCGCGCTGTACTTCTTCGGCGGCGCCTGAAGCCCCCTGCCCGCCGGCAGTTATCCGTTTGCACGGCGCCACCGCTGCGCTCAGGGGAGCGGTCCAGGCGGTGCACACTGACCATTGCCAACCGCTCGTCCGGGATTTCGCGCAGGTTCGGCCCGTTTGACGAAAAGTTAAGACGGGCCTGCCAAAATAGCGAACGGGTAGAGGGGGATCTGATGAAATCTAGGCTGTTGATCGTTGTCGCTGTCCTCGCACTGACGGCATGTGCCACCACCACTTCGCCAACCGGCCGCCGACAGGTGGTGGGCGGCGTGTCGCAGGAACAGTTGGACCAGCTCGGCGCGCAGTCGTTCGCGCAGACCAAGGCCAAGGAAAAAGTCAGTACCGACAGCAAGCAGAACGCCTACGTGCAATGCGTGGTCAATGCGCTGGTCGCGCAGTTGCCACCGCAGTGGCGCGAAACCAACTGGGAAACCGCGCTATTCGTCGACAACGAGGCCAATGCGTTCGCCCTGCCCGGCGGCAAGGTCGGGGTGAACACCGGCATCTTCACCGTCGCCAAGAACCAGGATCAACTCGCTGCCGTCCTCGGGCACGAAATCGGCCACGTGATTTCGCGCCACCACGAAGAACGCATCACCCGGCAATTGGGCACGCAGACCGGTCTGGGCATCATCGGCGCCCTGGCCGGTGCGGCCTACGGCGAAGGCGCGGCCAGCGCCGTGAACCAGGTCGGTGGAATGACCGCTCAGACAGTGTTCCTGCTGCCCGGCTCGCGTACCCAGGAAAGCGAGGCCGATGTGGTCGGTCAGCGCCTGATGGCGCAGGCCGGGTTCGATCCTGCGCAGGCGGTGGCCCTGTGGCAGAACATGATGGCCGCCAGCGGCAACCGCCAGCCGCAGTGGCTGTCCACCCACCCCGATCCCGCCAACCGCATCCGCGAGCTGGAGGCCGACGTCGGCCAGCTTCAGCCGGTGTACCAGCAGGCACGCCAGGCAGGACGGCAACCCAGGTGCGGCTAGGTCCCGCGCCGGGCGGCGCTGCGGTCACCGATTCGGCCCAGGTCAGCCCCGGCGAACCGAGACGTGGACCGGTTCTGCCCGGATCACCTCGCACGCGCCGACCCCAAGCCGGCGACCGTTAGTCCTGCTCCACAACTGTCCGCGGCTCGATTGTCGCACCACAACATGGAAACCGTTTTCGGGAACTGGGACTTTCTGCTAAGTTTGCCGGCTCAGATTTTTCGTACAGCTTCCATTCCGCTTTTCGTACCGCCAGACGGCGGCTCGTCCGAGGTGAATCATGAAACTGCTCAACCGCAAGCAAGCCTTGTTGTCCCTGTTCATTGCCGCGTCGCTGGGTGGGGCTGTCGTCGCCGATGCGGTGGCGCAGTCGGATCGTTCCTCCGAGCGCGCCAGCCGCAAGTCCAAGAACAGCGGCAAGGCTGAGGAACTGTATCCGCAGTCGACCCGCCAGGCGCCCACGGTCAAGCCGTCCTCCAAGCTGAGCAGCAAGCTGCAGAAGCTGATCGAGACCTTCAACAAGGGCGAGGATTACGCGGCGGTACGCACGCAGGCCGACGAGATCCTCGCCAACAGCGCGGCTAACGAGGCCGACAAGGCGCTGGCCGGCCAGCTGGCTGCGCAAGCGGCCTACAACCTGGACGACACTGCCGCTGCCAAGACCTATCTGCAGCAGGCCATCGCCCTGAACGCACTGGACAACAACGGCCAGTTCCAGTCGATGCTGATGCTGGCCCAGCTGCAGATGCAGGACGACCAGCAGGCCGAGGGCCTGGCCACGCTGGACAAGTATCTGGAAGAGAGCAAGTCGCAGCGTCCGGAAGACCTGATCCTCAAGGGCCAGGCGCTGTATCAGGCAGAACGCTACAAGGAAGCGATTCCGGTGCTGAAGCAGGCCATCGCCGCGTCGCCCGAACCCAAGGACACCTGGAACCAGTTGTTGATGGCGTCCTACGCCGAAGCCGGTCAGACCGGTGAAGCGGTGGCTGCGGCCGAAGCGCTGGCAGCCAAGACGCCGAACGACAAGAAGGCCCAGCTCAATCTGGCCAGCATGTACATGCAGGCGGATCAGATGGACAAGGCGGCCGGCGTCATGGACAAGCTGCGTGCATCGGGGCAGTTGACCGAAGAGAAGGAATACAAGCAGCTGTACTCGATCTACGCCAATACCGAGAACAAGGAAAAGGACGTCATCGCGGTCATCAACGAGGGTATGCAAAAAGGCATCCTCAAGCCCGATTATCAGACATACCTCGCCCTGGCGCAGTCGTATTACTACAGCGAGGACGTGCCCAAGGCGATCGAAAACTGGCAGAAGGCCGCTCCGCTGTCCAAGGACGGCGAGACCTATCTGAATCTGGCCAAGGTGCTGCATTCGGAAGGGCGCATTCCGGAGGCCAAGCAGGCCGCGCAGCAGGCAATCGCCAAAGGTGTCAAGAAGCCCGAAGACGCCAAGAAGATCATCAACCTGAAGTAAAAAGAAAAATAAACCCCCGAAATCCCTGTGTTTTTAGTGGTTACAGGACTCGGGATTGGTATAAGCTTGGGAGTTCCTGCGGTGTCAAAGCCGTCCGAAAACCTGGGGATCATCACAGTGATCCGGGCCCCCACTGAAAGAGCCATTGGCGCATGACGGAACAACTCGTTATCCACAGGCATGACTATGATGCCGGGAACCAGGGTCTGAGCTGGGCCCGCATTATCGGTATTGCTTTTGTAATTGCCCTGCACCTCACTGCACTGATGATGTTGCTGATCCCTGCAGTGGCGCCGAAGGCTCCGGCAGAGAAGGAGCGCACCACCATGGTCACCCTGGTGGATGCACCGCCTCCTCCCCCGCCGCCGCCGCCGCCGCCGCCGCCGGAAGACAAGCCGCCACCGCCGGTCAAGAATCTGTCGCCGCCGAAGCCGTCACCGGTTCCGCCGCCGCCGGAAGCGCCGGTCGTCGATGTTCCCGAACCGCGTCCGAGCGATATCGTCACGCCGCCGAGCCCGCCGGCTCCGCCGCAACCGCCGAGTGACATCGGCGCCAGTGTCGATATCTCGTCCAAGAACATGAACCCGCCGAAGTACCCGCCGGCTGCATTCCGTGCCGGTATCCAGGGCGAGGTCATCCTGATCGTGGATGTGGATGCCAACGGCAACGTGACCAACGTGTCGGTCGAAAAGTCCAGCCGCAACCGCGACCTTGACCGTGCCGCGATGGACGCAGCACGCAAGTGGAAGTTCAACGCGTCCACCGTCAACGGGCAGAAAGCCGCCGGCCGCGTCCGCGTCCCGGTCAACTTTGCTCTGAACTGATCCCACGGGCCGGCCACGGCCGGCCCAGGATCCTGTCTTCCTTTCGCTCCACCCTTCATCACCACACACAACAAAGGTAAGCGTCATGCTGCAGGAATTCTTTATCGCCGCCGCTGCAGGGGGCTCCAATCCGTCGGCCGCTCTGTCGCAGATGGGCTTCGAGCACTTGATCACCGAAATGACCTCCAGCCCCGGCGACTTCGCCGTGTCCTGGGTCGTGTTGATCACCCTGGTCGCCATGTCCGCTGCCTCCTGGTACTGGACCGTCATCAACATCTTCCGCGCCACCCGTCTGAAGAGCGCGGCTGACCGCGTGACCACCGCGTTCTGGGAAGCCCCGAATGCACAGGACGCCATCCGCGCCATGGAAGAGCAGCCGGCTTCGGAGCCGTTCTCCAAGATCGCACTGGACGCTGCGCAGGCTGCTGCTCACCACCAGCGTGCCGAAGGCAACACCGGTGGCCTGGGCGAGAGCCTGAGCCGTTCGGAGTTCGTCGACCGCGCCCTGCGTCAGGCCGTGACCCGCGAAAGCACCAAGCTGCAGTCGGGCATGACCCTGCTGGCCACCGTCGGTGCGACCGCGCCGTTCGTCGGTCTGCTCGGTACCGTGTGGGGCATCTACGGCGCGCTGATCAAGATCGGTGCGACCGGTTCGGCCTCCATCGACGCCGTTGCCGGCCCGGTGGGTGAAGCGCTGATCATGACCGCGATCGGTCTGTTCGTCGCCATCCCGGCCGTGTTCGCGTTCAACTTCTTCTCCAAGGTCAACAGCTCGGTGATCGCCAAGTTCGACACTTTCGCTCACGACCTGCACGACTTCTTCGCCACCGGTTCGCGCGTTCGCTGATCCGGTCGCCAAGAACGCCTTCGCAACGATTTAGACGGAGCCCGTTATGGCCTTCAGTAGTGGAAACAGCGGCGGCCCGATGGCCGACATCAACGTGACGCCCCTGGTGGACGTGATGTTGGTGCTGCTGATCATCTTCATCATTACGGCACCGCTGATGTCCCACAAGGTCAAGGTGGAGCTGCCCGAGGCCAACCTCATCCAGAATCCGGATGAGGCCGAGAAGCGTTCTGCGCCGATCACCCTTGCCGTCAAGGAAGACGGGTCGCTGTACTGGAACGACGAGCCGATTTCCAAGGAAGCCCTGGAGTCGCGCCTGTCCACCGCTGCACAGCAGACCCCGCAGCCGCCGCTCAACCTGCGCGGCGACCGCACGACCAAGATGCGTACGATCAACGAGATCACCAAGATCGCGCAGGGTCAGGGCATGCTGGACGTCGGCTTCGTTGCAACCAAAGAGAAGGGGCAGTAAGCCATGGCATTCAGTACCGGTGGAAACCGCGGCCCAATGGCCGACATCAACGTCACGCCCCTGGTGGACGTGATGTTGGTGCTGCTGATCATCTTCATCGTGACCGCGCCGATCATGACCTACCCGATCGCCGTGGATCTGCCGCAGCGGGTGCTCAACCCGCCACCGCAGACGACCGAACCGCCGCCGCCGATCGAACTGCGCATCGACGCGAGCAACCAGGTGTTCTGGAACAACAGTCCGACCCCGGTCTCGCAGCTGCAGCAGAAGATGGAGGAAGTGGTTCAGGCCGATCCGACCAATCAGCCGGAGCTGCGCATCGATGCCAACGAAGATGCCGAGTACGAAGTGATGGCCAAGGTACTGGCCGCAGCGAAGAACTCGCAGATGAAGAAAATCGGCTTCATGCAGTAAACGTATCTGCGTTACCGCAACACCACAGTCATGACGCGACTGCAACGCCACCGGAAACGGTGGCGTTTTTTTTTGCGTGCGCTTCAGCTGGGGCGACCGGCGCTGCCGCATCGGCGCCGATGAGGGACGAGCACGACGACGCGCTTGCGCGCTGCGAGCGCTGCCTTGGCATCAGGCAGCGCAGATGCCAGCCACGTGTCGACGTCCACGGTGATGGTGCGTGTGTAGACGCCTGCTGATGGATCTCGTGCCGCATTCCGCCACAGCAGCCTGGCGCACGCTGATCGATGCCAGGGAGGCCATCGGCCCGCCAGGGCGCCGGGCTGGCCACGCTCCGAAGCCCTTCCCTATTCCGGCGGCAGGCGTATGCTCGGTGATGCAACACCCACCATCACAGCATCGGAGGCAGTCATGGCGTTTGGCACGGCGGGTAATCGCGGACCGTTGGCGGACATCAATGTCACGCCCTTGGTGGATGTCATGTTGGTGTTGTTGATCATCTTCATCGTCACCGCGCCGATGGTGACGCGTACGCTCACGCTGGATCTGCCGCAGAGCAGCCCTCAACCACGCACGCAGGTGGAGCCACCTGCACCGATCGCACTGCGCCTGGAAGCCGATGGCCAGCTGTTCTGGAACGCGAGCCCGATGCCCGTGCAGAACTGCAGCTGCGGCTGAGCGAACAGATGCGCCAGAACGCCGGCAACCCGCCCGAGCTGCGCATCACCGCCAGCCAGGATGCCGAATACGCGCTACTGGCCAAGGTGCTCGCCGCGGCCAAGAATGCGCAGGTTCAACGCATCGCCGTCGTGCAGTGAAGCTGTGCCGATGGTGTGCGCCGCTGCTGCGACAACCGATCGGTCGACCAGCTGTCTTGCGCCGCCGCGGTAGCGCGCGCAGATCCGCCGGCATCGCCTCGCGCTGACCGCACAGCGCAGGCTTTTCGTCCAGCGCGGTGCAGGCCGGTTGGGTTGCAGTGCCGATACATTCGCAGGCTGGGGAACGTTGCTGCGTTCGCACCGCCGGTCTGGTCATCTATGCACAGCGTGACCAGACTGGCAGCGTATCCGGTCGGCGTCCGCCGCTGCACATCGTTCGCAGACGCAGCTGCCGATGGAAACGCAGCTGGCGCGCATGCCGCTCACGATGCGCCTGTCCCCTTCAGACCCCGTGCGTCTTCGAGCCAGCACGCGATCGGCTGCGGAGCGTGCGCTATGCCGGCGTGCGTGTCTGGCGCAGGAGCTGCACATACGCGCTTACCGTGGCATCCAGCCCCTGATACAGCGCTTCGCCGATCAAGGCGTGGCCGATCGAGACCTCCAGCACTCCGGGGACATGGGCGAGAAAGTCGCCGAGGTTGGCCTGCGACAGGTCATGCCCGGCGTTGACGCCCAGTCCGTGCTGCGCGGCGCTGCGGGCGGCACGCGCGAACTCCGCCAATGCATCGGCCGGCTGCCCGTCTGCGTGCGCCTGCGCATAGGGCCCGGTGTACAACTCGATGCGGTCGGCTCCCAGGACGGCTGCCTGGCCGATCTGCACATTGCCGGCATCGACGAACAGGCTGACGCGGCTGCCCAGCGCCTTGAACACGGCGATCAACTCGCCCAGCCGGGCGGTGTCCTGTGCGAAGTCGAAGCCATGGTCGGAGGTGAGCTGACCGTCGCCGTCCGGTACCAGGGTGACCTGCTGCGGACGGGTGGCGCGGCACAGCTCCAGCAACCCCGGGTAGCCTGGACGTGGCGGCGCGAACGGATTGCCTTCGATGTTGAACTCGACACCGTGCTCGCGCGTGAGCGTGCTCAGCGCCAGCACATCGTCGGCGCGGATATGTCGCTGGTCCGGACGCGGATGCACGGTGATGCCATGTGCACCGGCAGCGATGCAGGCGCGCGCGGCCTGCACGACGTCCGGGTCGTGCCCGCCGCGCGAGTTACGCAGGACCGCGATCTTGTTGACGTTGACGCTGAGCTGGGTGGTCACGAGTGCATTCAGGCCTGCGGTTCGCCATCGCGGGCAGCTGCCAGCGCCGCGGCCTTGCGGGCCTCGGCCAGCTCGCGCAGGCGGCGCAGCTCGGCCGGGTCGATCATGCTGCTGGTATCGCGCTGGCTCTCGCCCATGCGCGAGGCGAACCAGCCGCGCGTCCACAGCAGCAACAGCACCAGCGCCGCCAGCAACGATGCGATCAACAGCCACATATGCGGCGTGCTGAACGCCAGCACCAGCGCCCCCAGTGCCATAAGCAGAAACAGCCAGTGCATGACGAGCTCCCCGTTGAGTGGCCGCAGTGTAGCGCCGCGCCGGATGCGGTTCCACGTGGGCGGCGACGGATGGGCGCGCGCGGCGAGCCGGGCCAGCCCGCCGTTGCGACATGGAAGCCGATGGCATGCAGATACCGCCTACGCCTGGCTGCCAGCCGCGCGGCGGTATCCGCAGTCACCTCACAGCAGCGGCGACAGCAATCTTGCGAAGGCTTCGGGCAGGCGTGAGCGCCACAACGGGCGCTGGCGGATGAAGCGCACTTCCTGCGCATCCTGCAGGTCGACATCGATCATGCCGGCCAGTTCGGCGGCCACTGTCTGATCGCGGAACAGCATCGACAGCTCGAAGTTCAGACGGAAGCTGCGGCTATCGAAATTTGCGCTGCCGACGATGCAGACATCGTCGTCGGCCAGCAGTGCCTTGGTGTGCAACATGCGCGGGCCGTATTCGTAGATGCGCACACCGGCCTCGAGCAGTTCGTCGAAGTACGAGCGCGCCGCATACGTCACCAGACGCGAATCGCTGATGCGCGGCACCAGCAGGCGCACGTCCAGCCCACCCAGTGCGGCCGAGGTCAGCGCCATCCGCGCGGCCTCACCGGGGACGAAGTACGGGGTGACCAGCCAGACCCGGTGCCTGGCCTCGTGAATCGTGGCCACCATGAGGCGGTGGATGGACTCCCACGAAGAATCAGGCCCGGAGACCAGCACCTGCGCATCGACCGTGCCCTGCGCACGGCTCGGCACGTCCCCGGGCCAGAGCTGCTGCCCGTGGAAGGCCGCGCGGCCCTGGCCGGTGGCGTAGAGCCAGTCTTCCAGGAATACCAGCTGCAGGCTGCGCACCACATGCCCTTGCAGCCGCACATGCAGGTCGCGATAGGCGTCGGGCCGCACCTGTTCGTTTTCTTCGTCGGTGACATTGATGCCGCCGGTGAAGCCGACCCGCCCATCGACCACCACCAGCTTGCGGTGGGTGCGCAGATTGAGCCACGGCCGCTTGAACGGCTTGAGGAACTGGGAGGGATGGAACCAGGCAGTTTCCACGCCCGCTTCGCGCAGCGTGCGCAGGACGCGCCGGGGCATCGCCGACGAGCCGATCGCATCCATCAGCAGGCGGACCTTCACGCCGGCGCGGGCGCGTTCCATCAAGGCATCGCAGATCGCGGTGCCGCTGTGGTCCGGCTGGAAGATGTAGTACTCCAGATGGATATGGTCGCGTGCGCCGCGGATCGCTTCGATGATGGCGGCATACGTCGCCGCGCCGTCCACCAGCCAGTGCACCTCGGTGGCACTGCTCGGCGCCAGGCCGGTGGTGGACTGGGCGATCTTGGCCAGCTCGGTGCAATCGGCGTCGGGCGGACACACGCTGCTGTAGCTCTCCATGCCCGAGCGTGAGCGACCGCGGCGCAAGCGCTGCCGTTTGACCTTCTGCGGCCCCAGCCAGTAGTAGATCAGCAGGCCGAGATAGGGCAGCGCCGCCAGCGACAGCACCCAGCTCAGCGTGGCCACCGGCTCGCGCTTCTGCAGCACGATCCAGGCGGCGATCCACAGCAGGTACAGCACATAGGCGGCCACGAGAAGCGCTTCGAGGTGGGGAAGGCTGGCCAGCCAATCCCACGCGCCCTGAGCAAGTGCAAGCATGCACGGATTCTACGGGGCGCACGCCGGCTTGCGATGATCAGGGCTTGACCAGCGCATCTGCCTTCAAACACATGCGCGCCGGTGCGGACGACCAACGTGCCGGCGCGATCGGACCTGCGGCAATCGCCGACAGCGTGCTGCAACCGTTCAACGGCACCAGCCTGTCATTCGACGTGGCCGTTGCTGCGCTGTTCCTGTTGGCGACCGCGCACCACGCGCCGACAGCCGAACGGGGCGCGCGTGCGCTTCGGAGCCGATGCCGGCGTTGGCACCACGGCGCGGGTGAGCAAGATCGCAACCCGCGGGATCAGAACAGGTCCAGTTGTGGCGTGTCCGGTCTGGGCGGACGGAACTGCGTGGTATCGAGCCGTGGCATTCGCCCGAATCCGAAGCGTCGATACGCAACCGAAAATCGCTGTGAAAGCAGCTGTGCGAAGGGGCCTTCGCCGACCATGCGCTTGCCGAAACTGCTGTCGTAGTCCTTGCCGCCACGCATCTGCTGGATCAGGCTCATCACATGCCTGGCGCGGTCGGGATAATGCAGTTCGAGCCACTCGCGCCACAGTTGCGTCAGCTCGTGCGGCAGGCGTAGCAACACGTATCCCGCCGAACACGCGCCGTGGGCTTTGGCTGCTTCCAGGATATGTTCGATTTCCCTGTCGTTGATCATCGGGATCACCGGCGCGACCAGCACGCCCACCGGTACCCCAGCGGCATGCAACGTGCGCATCGCCCGCAGCCGTGCATGCGGCGCCGCGGCGCGCGGCTCCATCTTCGCGGCAAGGCGGTTGTCGAGCGTGGTGACGGAAAAGTACACCGACACCAGGTTGTGCTGCGCCATCTCGGCCAGCACGTCGATATCGCGTTCGATCAACGCCGCCTTGGTGACGAAGCTGACAGGATGCCGGGCCTGCGCCAGCACCTCCAGGCATTGCCGGGAAATGCCGTGGCGCCGCTCTGTGGGCTGGTAGGCGTCGGTGTTGATCCCCAGCGCAATGGGCGAGCACTGGTAGGACGGGCGCGCGATCTCTGCACGCAACAGCGCTGCGGCGTTCGGCTTGGCGAAGATCCGCGTTTCGAAGTCCAGGCCCGGCGACAGATCCAGATAGGCATGCGACGGCCGGGCAAAGCAGTACACGCAGCCGTGCTCACACCCGCGGTAGGGATTGACCGACTGCGAGAACCCGATGTCGGGCGAGGAGTTGCGGCTGATGATGCTGCGCGCGATTTCCTCTGTCACCACGGTCTTGGGGACAATGGCGGTCTCGCCATCGGCATCGAGCGCGCCCCAGCCATCGTCTATCTCGACGGCGGTGGTGACCGCGAAGCGACCGGGCACGTAGGCGGTGGTGCCGCGCCCCTTGATGACCGTGCGCGAGCTGCGGACATCCCGATCGGCCCCATCGCTCGCGCCCGTTTGGAAGTTCCTGCTACGCATATCGTTAGTATTAATGCTAACGACCCGCATCGCAAGCAGGACACTGCCCCGGTCAAGCGGAGTGGCCTACGCCGCCCAACAGGTCGCCCCCCGCCCTCGAGCGCACCGCCCACCCGGATCGGCAACCAAGCCGTAACCTACAAAACGCCGATCAACCCGCTCCTACCAATCCCCAATCCCGGCTCCCGAATCACGGCCCCGCCCCATACAACGCCTGCGCCGACTGAAACAGGATCCAGCTGGTCGCGATGAACTTGTCGCCGCCGACCGGACGGTTGCCGCGGTGGGTGTGGGTGAAGGCGGTAGGCGCGATCAGCAGGCTGCCGGTGCGCGGGACGGCCTTGCGCTGCTGGAACAGGAATTCGGTTTCGCCCTGTTGGAAGTCGTCGTTGAGGTACAGCGTCCACAGCAGATGCCGATGCAGCGTCTCGGCACTGGCATCGCGCGGATACAGCTCGCAATGCCAGTACGGGTAGCCGCCCTGGTCGGCGAGGTACCACTGCAGATTGATCGCGCCCGGGCGCAGACAGGTGCGCGCCAGATCGCCCAGCGCCTGGTCGCTCATCCCTGCGATGTCCTCGGCCACCAGCCGGTGCGGTGTCCCGTCGGCGGTGGTGACCTGCAGCATCAACGGCGAGATCAGCGCCTGTGGGTATTGCCGCAGGTAGGTCAACACGCCTTCGAACACCGCCTGCTGGATGCGGCCCTCCACCGCCGCCCAGTCGGCGATACCGCTGATGCGCAGATCGCGGCTGTGTTTGAGTTCGGGAAACACGCCGCCGCCCACGCGGCCCGGGTGCAACTGCTGGCTGTCGCGCATGCGCTGCACGATCGCTGCGCAGTCGGCGGCCGAGAGCGCGTTGTCGGTGATCTGGATGAAGTCGGTCTGGCTCATGCGCACGACCATAGCAATCCGCCGTGCAGGCTGCACAGCCCGCTCGCGATGCCGCAGGCGTCGACGCCTGCGGCCTTGGTGACGGTGCATCGTGCTGCGGTGGGCTGTGGCGAGCGGCGTTCGCTTCACGCGGAGGGTGGCTGCAGGCCTCGCCCGGTAGCGCGATGCGCCGCTGCGGCGTCGGCCAGGTCGTGAGCTGCAGACGCAGCGGCAGACGGATGGCTGCGGTCGTCGTCGCCCGAGCCGCGCGCGGTGGGCGCGTCCAGCGCATGCCAGCGCAAAGAAAAACCCCGCCGTAGCGGGGTTCTTCATCATGCGCCTTGCGGTATCGATCAGAACTTGTAGTTGATCGAGGCAGCCAGGATGTTGCCCTGCACGTCGTAGCTGCCCGCCAGACGATCGCCGGTGGCGCTGCGGGTGTCGCTGGTCGGGTCGCTGACGAACAGGTGGGTGTAGCCGAAGTTGTACTCGGCCTGCTGCGACGGACGCCAGCTCAGACCCAGCGAGACCCACTTGCGGCTCGCATCCGGCACGCGCACATCGCGGTGTTCGGCGGTGGTCGGGGTCTGGTCGTAGGCCAGGCCGCCACGCAGGGTCAGCGTGTCGCTCATGCGGTAGTCGGCACCGATCGAGGCGAAGGTGGTGTCGCGGTAGGAAAAGTCCAGCAAGGTGTTGGGCTGGTTGGAGGCGAAGTCCACCGTCACCTGGTCGAACTTGCTCCAGGCGGTGCGGGTGACGTCGGCCATGATCGACCACTGCTCGTTCACGTTATGCGTGAAGCTGGCGGTGGCGCTGGCCGGCAGCTTGACGGTGGCGCGGCCCTTGGTGTCGACGAAGGTGCCGGGCGCGGCGCGACTCAGGACGGCGGCGGCGTTCGGCGGGGTGGTGAAGTCGGCAGTGCCGTCGGTGATCTTGTGTTCCACTTCCGAGCGGTAGCTGAAGCCGATGTGGGTGTTCTCGTCGATGCTGAACAGGCCACCCAGGGTGAAGCCCACTTCGGTGCTGTCGCCCTTGATGCGCGAGTAGCCGTCGGCGCTGCCCGGCGCGAAGCCCGGCACGCGGCGGGCAGCCAGGATGCTGCCGAAATCCACTGCATTGGCCAGGTCGATATCCAGACGCTCGGCGAACACCGAGGCACCGAAGGATACATACGGATTCACGTCGTAGGAGAACGCGACGTTGAGGTCGATCGCCTGCAGCTCGGTCTTGGTGCCGTGGTAGCGGCCCACCCAGTTGCGGTCGTATTCGGTCTTGAAGCCGAACGGCACGGTGAGCGAAGTGCCCAGGTGCATGTTGTCGTTCTCGCCGAACGGCACATGGAAGTACATCGCCGGGACCGGCGCGATCATGCCGGCATCGCCGCCATTGCCACCGGAGACCGGGGCGCCATTGGCGTAGGTGGCGGTATCGGGCTTGAACTTGGCCGAGAAGTGGATGGCGCTGACGTCGGCCTGGAACATGCGGCCGTCCAGCTGGCGCATGCCGGCCGGGTTGTTGGTGATGATCGAGGCGTCGTCCGGGGCGCTGCCCGAACCCGCGAATGCGCGGCCGAGGCCCTTGGCGCTGTTTTCCTTCAGCTGGAAGGCGGCAGCGTGCGCCTGGCCGACGGCCAGGACGCCGGCGATGCCGACGGCGAGCAGGGTGACGCGGCTGAGAGTGGAAGCAGTAGACATGAGTTGTTGCTCTCCGGATAAGGACTGCAATGGTCGATTCAGCGCCCGCGCCCAGCACCAATCCAGTGCCCGGAGCGCGCCGGAGACCCCCCCCGACATACGACGCCGTACGCAGTATACCCACCACAATTAACCGAACAATAACGGCCATTGCCGTCCAAACGCTGCCGGATTGGGGTTGGGTTCAGGCCCATGGACCGGCTATTGTGCTGCTCCGATGTTCGTCTCCCTGCCCTCCCGCAAGAAATCCACGCCACGCTGGGCGGTGCCGCTGCTGTTCGCCGCGGTCTGGCTGGCCTACCTGTGGTCGATCAGCCGGCCGGGCGAGGCGCGCAATACGCTGTGGCTGGATTGGGGTGCCCTGTCCAGCGGCGTCGCCAATCTGGGCGACTGGTGGGCGACGCTGCGCGACGGCAGTGTGCTGCGCCTGTTCACTGCGTTGTTCCTGCATGCCGACTGGTCGCATCTGCTGGGCAATCTGGTGTTCCTGCTGATCTTCGGCCTGCCGGCCGAACGCATCCTGGGACCGTGGCGGCTGGTGCTGCTGTTCCTGCTGGGCGGGGCCGCTTCCAACCTGGCGGCCATTTTCGCCATCGGCACGCCGGACCGGGTGATCATCGGCGCCTCCGGTGCGGTGTCGGCGTTGATCGGCACCTATCTGGCGCTGTTTCCCGGCGCCAAGCTCGGCGTGGTGTTGCCGCTGGGGCTGTTCCTGGAATTCATCCGCGTGCCGGCGCCGCTGCTGATCGGTGCGTGGGCGTTGCTGCAGGTGGTGTTCGCCTACATCGGCCCGGCGTTCGGCATGGTGGCCTGGTCGGCGCATATCGCCGGCTTCGTGTTCGGTATCGTCTATGGGCTGTACGTGCGCGCGGCGATCGCCCGGCGCCTGCGCAAGCGCCACGGGTTCTAGCGCGGAGCGACCGCCTCTGCGCGCCGCGCGCTACGTGCACAGCAGCGGCGCGCCTATAATCGGGCGCATGTCCAAGCCTCTGTACAAAGTCACCTTTCTCAACCACGGCAAGGTGTACGAGCTCTATGCGCGCGAAGTGACCGGCAGCCATCTGTGGGGCTTCAACCAGATCGGCGAGCTGGTGTTCGACGTGCACGACGGACTGGTGGTCGATCCCACCGAAGAGCGCCTGCGCGAAGAATTCGGCAACACCAAGACACTGCACCTGCCGATGCAGAGCATCGTGCGCATCGAGGAGGTGGAAAAGAAGGGCCAGTCGGTGATCCGCGATGCCACCACCGGCGACAAGGTGGTCACGCCGTTCCCGCTGCCGGGCAAGCCGCGCTGACGCGCATCGTGCTGCCCGACGCTCACCAGGGCGGTGCGTCAGCTGTCCTGCCTGTAGCGCCTGCACGGCCACGCGATACAGCTGTGGGGTGCGTTGGCTCCTGACCCCTGCGAATGGGCCGAACGGTTGGTCGACGCCGATGCGTTGAAGTACGGGTGATCGCGCAATTGGGATCCGCTCGTCACGGTCAGGTCCGCTCCTACCGACGCCTCGGGGTCCAACCCAGCCGGCGTTTTGATGGCCGGATGATCCCGGGATGTGTGCAGGCGGCGTGGCAGTGCCGACGCGTCTCGATCGGCCCGGCGCGCAGCGCGTGATTCACCCGCCACGCGCTGGCCGGATTACCTGGCCGGTTCGGCCGGCGCCGGCGCGGACGGTTCCACCGGCGGCACTGGCTTGGCCTTTTCAGCCGCTTCGCTCGGCTTGTCGGCAGGCTTGGGCTTGTCGGCCGCTGCCGGGCGCGCGGCGGCCGGCTTGGGCTCGGCGGCGGTCTTGGCGGCCTTGGCCTTCTGCGCGGCCTGCGCCTTGGCCTTGAGCGCGGCTTGCGCCTTGGCCGCCGAGCCGGGTTGCTTGAGTTCGGCCAGCGCCGCGGCGACCGGGCCGTCGCCTGGCAGCACGTCGCCGGCGGCATAGCCCTCCTCGCCCTCGGCGTCGCCGCGCAGGTGGCCTGGCAGGGTCGCTTCGCTGTAGTCGCTCAGGCTGGCCGGCACGTCCGCATCGCCCGGCTGCGGCTCGGGCATCAGCTGCACTTCCGGCACGATGCCGCTGGCCTGGATCGACTTGCCGCTGGGCGTGTAATAGCGCGCGGTGGTGAGCTTGACCGAATCGCCGTTGTCCAGCGGCAGCACGGTCTGCACCGAGCCCTTGCCGAAGGTGCGGCTGCCGATGATGCGTGCGCGCTGGTTGTCGCGCAGCGCGCCAGCCAGCACTTCGGAGGCGCTGGCCGAGCCGGCGTCCACCAGCACCACGACCGGGGCGCCGCCAAGCAGGTCGCCCGGGGTGGCATCGAACTTGGCATCGCTGATGGAGATGCGCCCGCGCGTGCTGACGATGTTGCCCTTGTCCAGCAGATCGTCGGCCACCTGCACTGCCGAGGTCAGCAGGCCGCCCGGGTTGCTGCGCAGGTCCAGCACCAGCCCGCGCAGCTTGCCGCCGGCCTGCAGCTGCTTGAGGTTCTTCTGGAAATCGGCGCCGGTGTCGGCCTGGAAGGTGCTGATGCGGATATAGCCGTAGCCCGGCTCCAGCACCTTGCTGCGCACGCTGGCCACGCGGATGGTCTGGCGTTGCAGGGTGACATCGAATGGCTTGGGTGCTTTGTCGCGCACGATGGTCAAGGTGACCTTGCTGCCGGATTCGCCGCGCAGCGGCTCCATCGCCTTGCTGGCGTCGATCGGCTTGCCGTCGATGGCCACGATCACATCGCCAGCGCGAATGCCGGCGCGCGCGGCCGGGGTGTCGTCGATGGGCGCGATCACCTTCAGCGTGTTGTCCGGCTGCTGCTGCAGCTCCACCCCGATGCCGTCGTATGCGCCACTGGCCTGTTCGTCGAAGGCTTCGGCGTCTTCCTTGTCGAAGTAGGTGCTGTGCGGATCCAGATCCGAGAGCAGCCCGCGGACTGCCGCATGCATCAGCTTCTTGTCTTCCACCGGGTCCACATAGGCCTGCTTGACCGCGTTGTACACCGCGACGAAACGGCGGATCTCGTCCAGCGGCACCTTGGAGACGGCAGCTTCGTTGGCTTGCGGATCGTCTGCGGCGGCCTGGGTGGCAGCGGCGGCAGGACGGTCGGTCTGCGCCCAACCAGGCGACGCGAACAAAGCCAGCGACAGGGCAACGGACAGGACGGCTACGCGCATGAAGCACTCCGACAAAGAGACGAGATGCCCCGCAGCGCGGAGCTGAGCGATTATGCGCGAAGCGGCGGTAAATCCGCGTTGAATCGCCGCCGTGCGCTGTGGCGACGATCGAGCGTCGATCCGCGGTCGGGCGATCGCGCATGCCGCGCAGGCCTGTCTGGCTTGCGTGCGGGCACGAATACGCCGCTCATGCCACGGCGCCGATGACAGACAGCGCCGCATGCGCGGCCGTGGCGCCGGGCAGCTGCCGAAGCTGCGCGCCCATGCGCCCGGCATGCGTGGACTAGCGCCGCTGCAACCAGCTCGATGGATCCACCGGCTGCCCGTTGCGGCGCAGTTCGAAATACAGCGCAGGCACGCCCTGCCCGCCAGAGCTGCCGACCTTGGCCACCGCGTCGCCGCGCTTGATCGACGCGCCGGCATCGCGCAACAAGGTGTCGTTGTGCGCGTACAGGCTCATGTAGCCGTTGCCGTGATCGACGATCATGATCATGCCGTAGCCGGTCATCCAGTCGGAGAACACCACGGTGCCGTCGGCCACCGCGGTGACCGTGCTGCCCTTGGGCGCGCCGATCAGCACGCCCTTGCTGGTGTGGCCATCGGGCAAGGTGGCGTTGAAGCGTGCCAGCAGATTGCCGGCCACCGGCCAGCTGAGTCCGCCCACCTTGGGCGCTGGCGCGCTGGCGACGACCTTGGGCGGGGTCTTGCCGGCGCGCTCGGGGCGCTCGGACTTGCCGCGCTTGGCCTGCGCGGCGGCTTCGGCGGCGGCGCGTCTGGCGGCAGCACGGCGTTCGGCTTCGGCCTTGGCAGCGGCGGCGCGCAAGTTGGCCAGTAGCTGCTCCAGTGCCTTGGCGTCCTGGCCCAGGGCTTTCTCGCGTTCGGCGCGTTGCTTGTAGCGGTCGTCCAGCTGGGCGACGGTGGCGGCCTGTTGCGAGCGATCCTTCTGCAGGGTTGCCGCCTGCGCCTTCTGCTGCGCGCGTGCGGCATCCAGCGCCTGACGGCGGCTGGCGATGTCCTGTTCCACCTTCGCCAACGCATCCAGCTGGGTGGTGAGCGCGTGGATCTGTTGTGCACGGGCGTTCTGCACATAGCGGTGATCGGCCAGCATGCGCGTGGCATCGCCGACCGTGTCCTGCGACAGCAAGACCTTCAGCGGCGCGTTGCGGCCGACCTGGTCGGCGGCGCGCAGCAGCGCCGCCAGCTGCGCGCGCTGGCGCTGCAGGCCCTGCTGCAGGCGCGCACGATCCTGCTGCAGCGTGGACAGGTGCTGTTCCTGCGTGCGCATCGCCGCTTCGGTCTCGCTGAGCGCGCGCGCGGTCCTGGCGACCTTTTCGTCGGCCTGCCGCAGTTGTTTGGCGGCGGTGCCGCGCTTGCCTTCCAGCTCGCGTCGATCGGCGCTGATGGTCTTCAGCTCATCGCGCAGCTGCTGCAGCTTGCGTTCGGTCTCGCGCTGGCTTTGCGCCGTGACAGCGGCGCTGCCCAGCAGCAGGCAGGCCAGCACGGCCGCCGACAACCACCGGCGGCCATGGCCAGTGGCACGGACGAGCGGCAGGTGCGGCAGCGGTGCGGGCGAAGGGGGCAACGAAAGGTCCAGTGACTTCAGGCAGATGCGCGATTGTAGCCAAGCGTGATGTGATCGCCGCCACGTCCCCGAACGCCACTGCCGCACGAGGTTCAGCATGAAGTCCCCGCATCTTCTCCTGGCGTTGTCCCTGGTCTGCACGAGCGCCTGGGCCGACGACGACATCAGCAAGGTCAACGGCCGCATCGGCGCCGAGGCCGGCAAGGTCTACGGCAACCTGGAAACGGTCAACGGCTCCATCGAGGTCGCCGCCGGCGCGCAGACCAAGGACGTGGAAACGGTGAACGGCGGTATCCAGATCGGCAACGGCGCACGCACCGGTGGCGTGTCCACGGTCAACGGCGGGATTTCCGTCGGCCAGAAAGTGATCGTGTCCGGCGGGCTGGAAACGGTCAACGGCAGCGTGCTGGTGGAGCGCGGCAGCCGAATCAGCGGCGGCGTGGAAACGGTCAATGGTGGTATCGGGCTGGTGGGCACCGACCTCGGCAAAGGCATCGAGACGGTCAACGGCGACATCACCGTGGGCGTCGATTCGCACGTGCACGGTGGTATCCAGGTCGAAAAACCGAACTTCAGTTTCGCATTCAAGCCGGCGCGCAAGCCGCGGGTGGTGATCGGCCCGAATGCCGTCGTCGATGGGCCGCTGCAGTTCGAACGCGAGGTGAGCCTGTACGTGCACCGCACCGCCAAGATCGGTGCGGTCAGCGGTGCCACCGCGCGCAGCTTCGACAGCGACGTGGCACCGCAGGACTGAAGCCCTCGCCCGTGCATGCGGGCAGACGGTGCCCGGCATGCACGCCACGCAGGGCCCATCGTGGCGTGCGGCGCCCAGGCAGGCGCCAGCGCCGCCCTGCGTGCGCGTCGCCAGCCGGTCGCCGGCCAGCGCCGTAATGGCCTGGCTGCCCTGCCCGACTGCGCGTCCAGCCGGTGATCGGCGGTACGTCCGGGGCGGCCAATCCCATGCTCACCTCGCCCTCCGCCGCACGTTCTAAGATCGGGGCCTGGTTGCACGAGGAATTCCGATGCCCCGCAAGATCCTGTTGTGCCTGTCCGCGAGCCTGGCCCTGGCCGGCTGCCAGCGCGACGCTGCCGATGCGCCGGCTGCACCGACGGCGCAAACACCCGCCGAGACCGCGCCCAGCGCACCGCCGAGTCGGCATGCGTTCTCGCCCGAGCTGACCCAAGGCGACTTCGCCGAGCTGGTCAAGACACTGGCTTCGGACGATTTCGAAGGCCGCGGTCCGGGCACTGCCGGCGAAGAAAAGACCGTCACCTATCTCCGCGACCAGATGCAGCGCATCGGCCTGCAGCCGGGCAATGGCGACAGCTGGTACCAGGAAGTGCCGATGGTGGAGACCACTGCCGATCCCGCCACCGCGCCCAGCCTGCGCAGCGGTGAGCGGACCCGCACGCTGGCCTTCGGTACCGACATCGTGGTGGGCACCCGCACCGGGCAGCCGGAGGTCAAGCTGGACAACAGCGAGCTGGTGTTCGTCGGCTATGGCGTGGATGCGCCCGAGCAGCAATGGAACGATTACGCCGGCCAGGACTGGAAGGGCAAGACGGTGGTGATGTTCGTCAACGACCCGGGCTTCCACAGCAACGACGCCAAGCTGTTCGACGGCAAGCGCATGACCTACTACGGGCGCTGGACCTACAAGTTCGAAGAAGCCGCGCGCAAGGGCGCGGCGGCGGCGTTGATCGTGCACGACACCCCTGGCGCCAGCTATGGCTGGGACGTGGTGAAGAACTCCTGGTCCGGTCCCCAGTACGACCTGCCAGCCAAGGAGGATCCGGATCCGCGGTTGCCGGTGCAGGGCTGGATCAGCGCCGAGACGGCCAAGCAGCTGTTCGCCGATGCCGGGCTGGATCTGGCGCAGGCTTACAAGGACGCCGGCAAGCGCGGCTTCAAGCCGGTGCCGTTGAAGGCCAGCTGGTCGGTGGATCTGAAGAGCAGCATCGCCGAAAAGACCTCGCGCAACGTGGTCGGCGTGCTGCCCGGCACCACCCATGCCGACGAGGCGGTGCTGTACATGGCGCACTGGGATCACCTGGGCAAGCATCCGGGCGAAAGCGGCGACAACATCTACAACGGCGCGGTCGACAACGCCACCGGCGTGGCCGGGATCCTGGAGATCGCCGACGCGTTCGCCCATCAGGAGCCCAGGCCGGAACGCTCGGTGGTGTTCGTGGCGGTCACGTTGGAGGAATCGGGCCTGCTCGGTTCCAAGTACTACGTCGCCAATCCGAGCTTTCCGCTGGACAAGATCGCCGCGGTGATCAATCTGGACGCGATGTCGGTGGCGGGGCGCGCGCGCGATGTGACCGTGGTGGGCATGGGCAGCTCGGAGCTGGAAGACATCCTCAAGCCGATCGCCGCGATGCAGGGCCGCAGCCTGCATGCCGAAGCCACGCCGGAAAGCGGCTCGTACTTTCGTTCGGACCACTTCAATTTCGCCAAGGCCGGCGTGCCGGCGCTGTATGCCGACGGCGGCGAGGACCTGCGCGAAGGCGGCACCGCTGCCGGACGCGCGGCGGCGCAGGACTATGGGCGCCACCGTTACCACGCACCCGGCGATCAGTACGATGCGGCCACCTGGAAACTCGACGGCACCATCGAAGACCTGCAGGCGGTGTATGGCGTGGGCAAGGAAGTGGCGGTCGGCGGTCGTTGGCCGAACTGGTATGCGGGCAACCCGTTCAAGGCGGCACGCGATAGCATGATGGCCGGCAAGCCGGGAGCGGGTGCACATGCCGCGTCGCAGCCAGGCGGGACGGAGACCGCAGCGCAGCGTAGCGCTCCGGCAGAAAGATCTGTGCCGCAGACTCGCTGAGCGAATCGATCGCCCAGCTTCGCCCTGCGGCGGAGCAGCCGGTGAGCGTTACGGTACGACGGCAGGGCGATGATGCAGCGGGCCTCCCTGGGAGGCCCGCTGTGTTCGTGCGTTGCGCCGCCTGCCATGCAATGCCCGGCAGCAGGTTATGTGCGCTGCCACCAGGCCGACAGCGACCGGCCGGGCAAACAGTGGCAGCACCGCCTCGGAGGCTTTCGCCAATGGCACGCGCCGTCACGCAGGACAGCACGCACCCGCGCATCAATCCTGTTCGGCGCTGACCACGTGGCCGTCTTCCGGGTCCACATGCAGTTCCACCTTCCGCCCGTCGCGCTTGGCATCGGCCTTCCACAGACCGTCCTTGAACTCCAGGTCGTGCACGTCGGAATAGCCGCCGGTGGAGAGGGCGGCGCGTACGTCCGCTTCGGTCAGGCGCGAGGTGGTCTGATCGCCGTAGATGCGGCCGGTGACCGGATCGATGTGCACGTCGACATCCTTGCCATCGCCGCTGCGTGCGTCTGCCGTCCACACGCCGTGTTCGAACTTGACGTCGTGCACCTTGGTGTAGCCCTTGGCGGTCAGCATGCGGGTGACCTCGTTGCTGGTCAGTGCTTTGGCCGGTTTGTCGGCCGCCTGCGCGACCGTCGCGTACGAGGCCAGCGCCAGCGCTCCGACCAAGGCGGTTTTCATCAATCGCTGCGTCATCGTCGTGCTCCTCACAGTGAAGTGCGCCGATGCTGAGCCTGCCGCAATCGATGGCAGGTGAAAAACGCAGAACGGCTGCAGAGGAAGTTCATGCAGCTGAAATCGGCGTGATCCTCGCTGTCGTTCTCTGCGTGGTGATGACATGCAGGTCCAGGCATCCGAACCGGTACCGCCAGCCTGCGCCAACAGGGATCGGCCACCGCTGCGTGGCCACGACCGAAGAGCCGCCTTGCGGCGGCTCTCCTCGTTCTGCATCACTTGTCCTCAGCGCTTGGAACGCATGACGCCGGCTGCGCGTGTCGTTCGCGTCGCCTGCGGCGACAGGATCGACATCTGCGGCTTGGCGGTCCCGTCCTTGTTGGGGTGCACGTTGTAGGCGTAGGAAAGATTCCACCACGAGCCGGCCGCCCACCAGGTCCAGCCCAACCACACATCGGCGTTGGTATCCAGGAAGGCGAGCATGCCCTGCAGTGCCTGGTTGCACACTGCATTGTTGGCGGTACCGAACTCGGCCAGAAAACCGCGCTTGTTATGGATGCGCAGCCACTGGGTGAAGTTGCGCAGGCGATCGGCACCGATGGTGGGGCTGACGCAAACGCTGCTGGTACCGCTGGAATCGGCGTCCAGATACTGATGCACTTCGAAGGCGTACCGATTGAGCGGGTCGTAGATGGAGGCCAGTGCAACGGCGTTGGAGTACCCATCGCTGGTCGGCGAATACCAGCTGTGCGCACCGGTCCACGACGCCCCCGGCACCAGGATCAGATTATCGGCACCGGTGGCACGGATGGTGTCGATGGCTGCCTGTGCGGCGCCGGCCCACTGACTGGACGAGATGTTGTAAGGCTCGTTCATCAGCCCGAAGATCACTGCGTTGTCGCCTTTGAACACCAGCGCCAGGCGACGCCACAGATCGGTGAAGGTGGCAACCGGAACTTCCGGCCCGCCGATCAGGTAGCCGTAGTACTTGGCGTAGTTATGGATATCCAGCACCAGATACATGCCCGATGCCTTGGCGCGTGCCACCGCCTGTTGCACCAGCGCCAGTTGCGCCGGATCCAGCTCGCCGCGCGCGCTGGGCTGCAGGCGTTCCCACAGGATGGGAAGGCGCACGGTATTCATGCCGACGCCGGCGAAATAACTGTAATCGCTGGCCGAGGCGTACATGTAATCCTTGTTGAGGACCCCGGGTTTTTTCGAGGAAGCGAACTCCGCGCCGGACAGATTGACGCCGGCATACGTGAGCGCGCGGGTTTGTGCCTGCACCTGCGGCAACATGCCGAGCAGAAGCAGCAACAGGACGCAGCGAACGATGCCGCGTGGCGGGACAGAAACGACAGACATGGAAAGACTCCTGGCGACGAGGTGGGGGATGCGTCGCAGCTGATTGCGTACGATCTGCGCGCAGTGCGGCGCATCGATGCACAGCAGTGCATCGGCCGTGCCTAAACGTCGTGTTCACTGAACGCGGCTGAATGTGTGGATTCATCCGCAGTCATTAAGTGCCTAGAGCACGCTTGTCGTAGGGCGCTGGTACGCTCGAGGCGGATGGCGCGATGCCACGTCAGCGGCATCGCGGCAAAGGCCGTACCTGCGTCAGCAACCGGGCGTATGGATGCGCCTGCTGTCGGTGCGGTGACGCCGGCCTACCGACGCGCGGCGCAGGCGACAGGCGCGGTGGTCACCGCGCCTGCGTGTCCCCGGAACGTGTCGTCTACCTGGCGCGTCGCGCGGCGCGCGCGCTCAGCAGTGCCATCTGCGGTTTGTCGCGCCCCTGGGCGTCGGGATGCACGTTGAACGGATAACCTGCCCTCCACCACGCGCCGGCAGCCCACCATGTCCAGCCCAACCAGACATCGCCATTGCCCTCCAGATACCCCAACATGCCTTCCAGTGCGCGATTGCAGGTGACGTTGTTGGCGGTGCCGAATTCGCCCAGAAAGCCGCGCTTGCGGTGGATGCGCAACCATTGGGTAAAACTGCGCAAGCGCTCCACGCCGACGGTAGCGCTGACGCAGCCGGCGGTGGTGCCGCTGGAATCGGCATCCAGATACTGATGCACCTCGATGGCATAGCGGTTCAGCGGATCGTTGATGGACGCCATGGCCACCGCGTTGGATTGGCCGGCAACGGTCGAGTACCAACTGTGCGCCCCGCTCCACAGCGCGCCCGGTACCAGGATCAGGTTATTGGCGCCGGTCTTGCGAATCGTGTCGATGGATGCCTGTGCGGCGCCGGCCCAGGCGCGTGGATCGATACCGTAAGGCTCGTTCATCAGGCCGAAGATCACGCTGTTGTCGTTCTTGAAGGCGAGGGCCAGCCGCCGCCATAGATCGGCGAAGGTGGCGATCGGTACGCGCGTGCTGCCGATCTTCTGCCCGTAGTATCTGGCGTAATTGTGCACGTCCAGGATCAAATACATCTTGGACGCCTTGGCGTTGGCGACGGCCTGCCGGATCGAGGCCAGCTGCGCTGGATCCAGTGCACCGCCGGCCCTGGGCTGCAGGCGCTCCCACAGAATGGGCAAGCGGATCGTGTTCATCTGCTTGCCGGCGAAGTAGTCGTACTCATCGGCGTCGGGATAGCGGTAGTCGACGCCGGCGATGCCGGGTTTTTGCGAGGATTTGATCTCTGCGCCAGAGAGATTGACGCCGACGAACTTCAGCCGGTTGCCGCTCTGTGCCTGCGCCAACGGCATGAGGACGAGCAACAGCAGCAGCAACGACACGCGCGCGCAGCCAAGCAGCCGGCGCAACCGGGTGGAGAAAGAGAACATGGGCACTCCTGATACATGCGGGGGAGATGCAGCGCCGTGGCCTGGATCTGCACTCGGCATCGCGACACCGCACCACTGCTCAGCCTAAGCGCACGCGCATCGGCAAACTACGCATGCGAGGTATCGCAGCGGCAAGCTGTGCAGCACTTCTCAGTCGAACTGCCGACGCCGTGCGGTGATGCATGCAGGCCGCGCATGGCAATACCCGATGCGCGCAGCAAGTCTGGAGTCGATTGCCCATCGCGGCGCCGTTGCGGATACCGCTGGCTCGATAAGGCGTGTGTCGGTGCGCAGATGCGCGGTGCGTAGATGTGCCGTCGCGTCCTGCCACTGGCCGCGTGTCGCCCGTCGCAGCCGCAGCGGCTAGGCTGCGGCCAGTCAGACGGGCAAGGCGACGGGTTATCTGGCGGCGCGCTGCGCGTACTTGCTCAGGATCTTCATCTGCGGCTTGTCGCTGCCGTCCTTGCCCGGCTGTACGGTGAAGGGGTAGTCGGGCTTCCACCACGCGCCGGCCGCCCACCAGGTCCAGCCCAGCCACACATCGCTGTTCTTTTCCATGTAGGTCAGCATGCCTTCCAGCGCCTTGTTGCAGACCGGATTGTCGGCAGTGGCGAATTCGCCCAGGAAGCCCTTCTGCTTGTTCTCGCGCAGCCAGGCGGTGAAGCCACGCAGTTTCTCCTCGCCCACGGTCTCGCTGGTGCACACCGGCTTGGTGCCGCTGTAGTCGCCATCCAGGTACTGGTGTGCCTCGAATGCCAGATGATTGCCGGGATCCTTGAGTACCTGCAGCGCCTTGGCGTTGGAGACGCCATAACTGGTGCTGCGCCAGCTATGCGCACCGGTGTAGGCGGTGCCGGGCACCAGGATCAGGTTGTTCGCGCCGGTCTTGCGGATGGCGTTGATCGCCGCCTGCGCGGCGTTGGCCCAGTCCGGCGCGGAAATGCCATTGGGCTCGTTCATCAGCCCGAAGATCACCGCCTTCTCGCCCTTGAATTCCAGCGCCAGCCGTCGCCACAGGTCCGCCACGGCGGTCGCTGGCGCCTCGTCGCTGCCGATGCGCTTGCCGTTGTACTTGGCGTAGTTGTGCAGATCCAGGATCAGCACCTGCTTGTTGGCCTTGGCGGCGGCGAGCGATTTCCTGATCAGCCCGAGCTGGGTCTGATCCAGCGGGCCGTTGAGCGTGGGCTGCACGCGTTCCCACAGAAATGGCAGGCGAATCGTGTTCATGCCCTTGCCGGCGAAATAGCTGAAATCCGCGGCGCTGGGGTAGGTATAGTCCTTGAACAGGGTGCCGGGCTTCTTGCGCGAATTGAATTCCGCACCGGACAGGTTGACGCCAACATATTTCAGGCCGGTAGACGCCTTGTGCGGGCTATCGGGCTCCTTGGCGTGGACCAGCGGCACCGCCGCCAGCAGCGAGAGCGCCAGTGCAGCAAGACGCAGGCGGGCAAGGTGTGGGGGAGCGCGGAACATGGAAGCCTCCTTCGGCATCGACGTGGGGCCGCAGGGGGAGGGCACGGCCAGGGGGGATGGTGCAGCGCGAACCGCACCTGCGTCAGCCTAGAAGCTCCGGCGTTAGCGCGTCATTCACGCGGGCGTGCCTGCATCGGGTCGTGCGCGCCCTGCACACGCCGTGTCATGCCGCTACGCTAGCGTTCGCAAGAGGATGCGCAAAACGCACTGTCGCAGGAGTGCGACGCCAGCGTGCTCTAACCTAGCGTGTCCTAACGTATCGCCCTTCGTCATCTTGCCGTGCGTGGCGTTTGCAGCTGCTGCCCACGGCCCTCATCCCGGAGTCTCCCATGAGCCAAGCCCACGCATACGCCGCCCAGGCCGCAGACCAGCCGCTTGCCCCGTTCGTGTTCGAGCGGCGCGCGCCCGGCCCCAACGACGTGCAGATCGACATCGCTTATTGCGGTGTCTGTCACTCGGACCTGCACACCGCACGCAACGAATGGCACAACACGCTGTACCCGTCCGTTCCCGGCCACGAAATCGTCGGCCGTGTGACGGCGGTCGGCAACGCGGTGACCGGCTTCAAGGTCGGCGACCTGGCCGGCGTTGGTTGCATGGTCGACAGCTGCCGCAGCTGTGCCTCCTGCCAGGAAGGCGAGGAGCAGTACTGCGAAGCCGGCTTCACCGGTACCTACAACGGCCCGATGTTCGGTGGCGGCGAGAACACCTACGGCGGTTACTCCGACCATATCGTGGTCGACCAGAAATACGTGCTGCGTATTTCGCACACCGACAACCTGGCCGCGGTGGCGCCGCTGCTGTGCGCCGGCATCACCACCTACTCGCCGCTGGCACACTGGAAGGTGGGCCCGGGCCAGAAGGTGGGTGTGGTCGGTCTCGGCGGCCTGGGCCACATGGGAGTCAAGATCGCCAAGGCGATGGGCGCCACGGTGGTGCTGTTCACCACCTCCGAAAGCAAGCGCGCCGATGCGCTGCGCCTGGGCGCCAGCGAAGTGGTGATCTCCAAGGACGAGGCGCAGATGGCGGCGCAGTACAACACCCTGGATTTCATCCTCAACACCGTGGCCGCGCCGCACAACCTGGACCCGTTCCTCAACGCGCTCAAGCGTGACGGCGCGATGGTGCTGGTGGGCGTACCCGAGCAGTCGCACCCGTCGCCGGCGGTGTTCAACCTGGTGATGAAGCGCCGCACCCTGGCCGGCTCGCTGATCGGCGGCATCCGCCAGACCCAGGAAATGCTGGACTTCTGCGCCAAGCACAACATCGTCTCGGACATCGAAACCATCCGCGCCGACCAGATCAACGAGGCCTACGAGCGCATGCTCAAGAGCGACGTGAAGTACCGTTTCGTGATCGATATGGCGACGTTGGATAAGGCGGCTTGATCGCATATCAATATGACGGATGCCACCGCTTGCGTCGTCGAAACGCAAGCGGTGTCGCTGAGCAACGTGTCACTGGCGGGAAGATAGGCGAAGCAGATGACTGATCTGGAAGCGTAGCTACTCATCGCGCTGTTCCAGCGGATTTGATGCTCAAACGACGTGTCAATATTGATGTCGTGACCAGCGCATGATTAAAACTATGGAGAAGACAAAACCAGCCAAGAACGTGATTGCTGCCGCATAGAGAAGTAGGACAGTCAGCCAATACGAAAACGGATCGTGAGCAGCGGCAAAAAAGCCGATGGCACAATGTCTACATGGCACCGTGCCAACTACCAATGCCTGCCATACCATTAGTGCTGGGGTTATACCTATGCAGAGCGACAAAAAACTGGCGAGGACGAGACGAGAGCGAACCTTGGGCTTGGCATATCTGCTCCAGAAGAATCGATAAGCGGCCCACATCATCGGGAATGTAGCGAAGACAAAAGCGTAAGCTGGCGACGATATTTCCATTTGGGTTTAGCTTCAATGGTGCGATCCGTCCTGGGATCAGCAGTTGAGATTGAACAGCGTAGTGATGTGGACTCTGGTGCTCAAGAGTCGGACTGCTGCTAAGCGAGTGGATCGGTACCAGGCTCGCACCCAGTCCCTCGTGAGTTTGCAGGCTGCGATCCAGAATTCCCTTTAGCCATGACTGGAAATGCGGCTATTCACTCCCACACGTCAGCACAAATTAAATCTCGCCAGGAGCTGGCGTCAATTCGAACAAACTGTTAGGTGCAGCGCCTGATATCCAATTTTCGCCAAAGAGCATGCGTGAGTGCGATAACGAAAGGAACGATGACAAGAAGATAAAAGATCTGCAGTGCCGGGACGATAAAAAAATTCCAGCCATCGGTGCGGGCATCTATTGCAATCCACCATACGTTTGGTACGGCTGAAAGTGCGACGAGAGTACACAGCACAAATAGCTTCAGCACTGGGCCCGCTTTTGATATCGGTACAAACAACGAATAAATGGCGTAAGGGGCTGCTCCAATCAATGCTGTCATTCCGAATGGAACGAGCGCTGCCAACCACTGGCCTCTCCCCGCGAAGATGGACCAGTCAACAGCCGTAGCAGTGAATGCGACAGTGAGAAGCGCGCAGCACCATGCGACGCGCCTTGCTGCCTTATCCAGATTTGGGGCGGAACTTGTCATGGCGCATAGCATACGCTCACGCCCTCACGCCGCGGCCGGCTCCTTGACCTGCGCTTTCACGCCCAGCAGCTGCACGATGCTGCCGGCCGCGTCGCGGCCTTCGGCCACTGCGGTCACCACCAGGTCGGCACCGCGCACGCAGTCGCCGCCGGCGAACAGGCGCGGGTTGCTGGTCTGGTAGGGCAGGCGGCCATTGCCGTCGGCCGGGGCGACGATGCGGCCGTTGCTGCCGGCTTCCACGCCTTGCGATGACAGCCAGTCGGGCAGGGTGGGCGAGAAGCCGAAGGCGATGATCACCACGTCCGCTTCCAGCAGCGATTCGCTGCCTTCCACCGGCACCGCGTTGCGGCGGCCGCTGGCGTCGGGCTCGCCGAGTCTGGTTTCCACCACGGTCACGCCGATGGCTTCGTCGTCGGCACCGGATTCGATCGACAGCGGCTGGCGGTTGAACAGGAAGCGCACGCCTTCCTCGCGGGCGTTGGCGACCTCGCGCGCGGAGCCGGGCATGCTGGCTTCGTCGCGGCGGTAGGCGCAGGTGACCTTGGCCGCGCCCAGGCGAATGGCGCTGCGCACGCAGTCCATGCCGGTGTCGCCGCCGCCCAGCACCACCACGCGCTTGCCGCTGAGGTCGGGCAGGGCGAGCTGGTCTTCCCAACCGGCGATCGGCCGGCCGTGCGGGTCGTTGCCGCTGACGATGCGGCTGTTCTGCACCAGGAACGGCAGCGCCGGCAACACGTTTTTCAGGTCCTGCCCGGGCAGGCCGCCGTCGGTGTAGCGGTACGCGCCGGTGCCCAGGAACACCGCATCGTATTCGCCCAGCAATTGTTCGATGCCGATGTCGCGGCCCACTTCCACGCCCAGGCGGAACTGCACGCCCATGCCTTCGAGGATCTCGCGCCGCTTGCCGATCACCGACTTGTCGAGCTTGAAGCTGGGGATGCCGAATTGCAGCAGCCCGCCGATCTGCTCATAGCGGTCGTACACCACCGCTTCGACACCGGCACGCGCCAAGCGATCGGCGCAGGCCAGACCTGCAGGACCGGCGCCGATGACCGCGACGCGGTGGCCGGTCGGCTGCACGTTGCCCAGGTCCGGGCGCCAGCCCATCTTGAAGGCGGTGTCGACGATGTATTTTTCCACCGCGCCGATGGTGACCGCGCCGAATTCCTCCAGTGTGCAGCTGCCTTCGCACAGGCGATCTTGCGGACACACGCGCCCGCACACTTCCGGCAGCGGATTGGTGGAGTGGCACAGCGCGGCGGCTTCCTCGATGCGGTTTTCCTGCACCAGCTGCAGCCACTGCGGGATGGCGTTGTGCACAGGGCACTTCCAGCTGCAGTACGGATTGCCGCAGTCCAGGCAGCGGCCGGCCTGATACTGCGCATCGGCCTTGTCGAACTTGCCGTACAACTCGCCCCAGTCGCCGGACGTGCGCAGCTCCACCGGAATGCGCGTGGGCATGGTCCGGGGCAGGTCGAGAAATTGGAAGGCTTGCTTGCGGCTCATAAGAAAATCCGTGGCTGATTCCCTTCTCCCGCGTGCGGGAGAAGGTGCCCCGAAGGGGCGGATGAGGGGGGCAGGCCACTGCCCTCACCCCCAGTCCCTCTCCCGCGCGCGGGTGAGGGGGGCAAAAACTCAGGCGGCGCGACGCAGCGATTCCGTCAACGACTCGATGCTGGCGGCCTTGGGTTTGACCAGCCAGAACTTGCCGATGTAGTCGCGGAACTCGTCCAGGATCTGCTGCGCCCAGATGCTGCCGGTCAGCTCGCGGTGGCGGCTGATCAGGGTGTGCAGGTGCTGGCGATGGTTCTCGAAGCCTTCGGCCGAGACGCGGTGGATGTCGATCAGCTCGTGGTTGTAGCGGTCCACGAAGTCGCGTTCGATATCCAGCACATAGGCCAGGCCACCGGTGAAACCGGCGCCGAAGTTCAGGCCCACCTTGCCCAGCACCAGCACCACGCCGTCGGTCATGTATTCGCAGCAGTGGTCGCCGGCGCCTTCCACCACCGCCAGCGCGCCGGAGTTGCGCACCGCAAAGCGCTCGCCGGCGCGCCCGGCCGCGAACAGCTCGCCGCCGGTGGCGCCGTACAGGCAGGTATTGCCCACGATCGGCGTGTTGCGCGCCTCGAAGCGCGCGCCGCGCGGTGGGCGTACCACCAGCCGGCCGCCGGCCATGCCCTTGCCGACGTAGTCGTTGGCTTCGCCTTCCAGTTCCAGCTGCAGGCCACCGGCGTTGAACGCGCCGAAGCTTTGCCCGGCGGTGCCGCGAAAGCGCAGGTTCAACGGCGCATCGCTCATGCCGTGGTTGCCATGCACGCGCGCGATGGCGCCGGACAGGCGTGCACCGATCGAGCGGTCGGTGTTGTGGATCAGGAAGCGATGATCGCCGCCGGTCTTGTTGGCGATGGCATCGGCGAGCAAGCCATCCATCTGCGTGGCCAGGCTGTCCGGCGATTCGTACAGGCGCTGGGCGGCGCAGTGGCTGCCGTCGTACTGCGCATGGGTGAGCAGGCGCGAGAGGTCGACCTTGACGCCCGGACGCGGGGAGACGTCCAGCTGTTCGAGCAGGTCGGTGCGGCCGACGATCTCGTCCAGCGAGCGCACGCCCAGGTAGGACAGCCACTGCCGCACTTCTTCGGCCAGCAGGCGGAAGAAATGCTCCACCCGTTCCGGCAGGCCGGTGAAGTAGCCGGCACGCAGGCGCTCGTCCTGGGTGGCCACGCCGGTGGCGCAGTTGTTGAGGTGGCAGATGCGCAGGTACTTGCAGCCCAGCACGATCATCGGCGCGGTGCCGAAGCCGAAACTGTCGGCGCCGAGCAATGCGGCCTTGACCACGTCCAGGCCGGTCTTCAGGCCGCCATCGGTCTGCAGGATGGTGCGTTCGCGCAGGTCGTTGGCCACCAGGGCCTGGTGCGACTCGGCCACGCCCAGTTCCCACGGCACGCCGGCATAGCGGATCGAGCTGACCGGGCTGGCACCGGTGCCGCCGTCATGGCCGGACACGGTGATCAGGTCGGCGCCGGCCTTGACCACGCCGGCGGCGATCGTGCCGACACCGGCATGGGCCACCAGCTTCACCGACACCAGCGCGCTCGGGTTGACCTGCTTGAGGTCGTAGATCAGCTGGGCCAGGTCTTCGATCGAATAGATGTCGTGATGCGGCGGCGGCGAGATCAGGCCGATGCCGGGCTTGGCGTAACGCAGCCGGGCGATCAGCTCGTTGACCTTGTGGCCGGGCAACTGGCCGCCTTCGCCGGGCTTGGCGCCCTGGGCGACCTTGATCTGCAGCACTTCGGCATTGACCAGGTACTCCGGGGTCACGCCGAAGCGGCCGGAGGCCACCTGCTTGATCTTGGAGCGCTTCTCGGTGCCGTAGCGGGCCGGGTCTTCGCCGCCTTCGCCGGAGTTGCTGCGTCCGCCCAGGCGGTTCATCGCAATGGCCAGCGCCTCGTGCGCCTCGGGCGACAACGCGCCCAGGCTGATCGCGGCGCTGTCGAAGCGGCGCAGCACGTCCGATGCAGGCGCCACCTCGTCCAGCGGGGTCGGGGTGGTGGCACGCTTGAGCTGCACCAGGTCGCGCAGCGTGGAAGCCGGGCGCGCATGCACCGCGTCCACGTACTTCTGCCAGTCGCCGGCGTCGCCGGTGCGGGTGGCGCGCTGCAGCGTCATGACCACGTCGGGGTTGTACATGTGGTACTCGCCGCCGTGCACGTACTTGAGCAGGCCGCCCACTTCCGGCTTGAGCTGGTCGTTCCAGGCGCGTGCGGTGAGCTCGCGCGCCTCGGTGTCCAGCCGCGCCAGGCTCACGCCGCCGATGCGCGCGGGCGTCTCGGCAAAGCACAGTTCCACCACGTCCGGATCCAGCCCGACGATTTCGAACAGCTGCGCGCCGCGGTAGCTGGCGATGGTGCAGATGCCCATCTTGGAGATGATCTTGGACAGGCCCTTGTAGATACCCTTGCGGTAGCGGCGGCCGATCTGCGACTGCTCGCCGCCCTTGCTCAGCTGCAGGATGCCGCGCCGGCCCAGGTCGAACAGGGTCTGGTAGGCCAGGTACGGATACACCGCGGTGGCGCCGACACCGAGCAGGCAGGCCATGTGGTGGGCATCGCGCGCGGTGCCGGTCTCGATGATCAGGTTGACGTCGCAGCGCAGGCCCACCTTGCACAGATGGTGATGCACCGCGCCGGTGGCCAGCAGCGCATGCGCCATCGGCCGGTCCGGCACCGGGTAACGGTCGGACAGCAGCAGCATGACCGCGCCATCGCGCGCGGCGGCCTCCACTTCCTGGCAGATGCGTTCCAGCCCGGCCTTGAGCCCTTCCTCCACGCTGTAGGACAGGTCGATCAGGCGGTTGCGCTCGACGTACTGCTCCATCTTGAGCAGCTGGCGCAGTTTGCGCTGGCTGAGTACCGGCGAGTTGAGGATGACGTGGTTCACCGTCTCCGCACCGGCATGGAAGATGTTGGTCTCCTTGCCGAGCTGGGTGGTGAGCGACATCGCGATGCCTTCGCGCAGCGGGTCGATCGGCGGGTTGGTGACCTGCGCGAACGCCTGGCGGAAGTAGTCGTACAGCGGCCGGGTCTGGCGGCTGAGTACCGCCATCGGGGTGTCGTCGCCCATCGAGCCGGTGGCTTCCTGCTCGGTTTCGGCCAGCGGACGCAGCACCTGCTCCACTTCCTCGGTGCTGAGCTGGAACAGTTTGTGATAGCTGCGCAGGGTCTGCTCGCTGAAGGGCTCTTCCACCAGCGAGGGGTCGATCAGTTCGGTCTGCAGATAGGTCACGCCCTGCTGCAGCCATTGCTTGTATGGCGCGCGCGCGCGGTTGATGCGGTCGATGGCGTCCGAGTCCAGCAGGTCGCCGCGCTTGAGGTCGATCGCCATCATCTCGCCCGGGCCGAGCTTGCCCTTGCGGGTGATGCGCTCGGCCGGCAGTTCCCACACACCGGCCTCGGAGGCGACCAGGAAATGGCGGTCGGAGGTCAGCATCCAGCGCGCCGGGCGCAGGCCGTTGCGGTCGAGCATGCAGGCCGCATAGCGGCTGTCGCAGGCCACGATGCCGGCCGGGCCGTCCCACGGCTCGGTGTTGAGGCCATAGAACTCGTAGAACGCGGCCAGGTCGGCGTCCTTGAACTCCAGCGACTGAGTGGCCGGCGGCACCAGGATGCGCAGCGCCTGCAGCAGGTCCATGCCGCCGGCGATCAGCAGCTCGAGCATGTTGTCCAGGCTCTGCGAGTCCGAGCCATGCATGGAGATCACCGGATCGAACTGCGCGATATCGAAGCGCGGGGTCTGCCACACCTTGCTGCGCGCCTGCGCCCAGCGACGGTTGCCTTCGATGGTATTGATCTCGCCGTTGTGGGCGAGCAGGCGGAACGGATGCGCCAGCGGCCAGCGCGGCAGCGTGTTGGTGGAAAAACGCTGGTGGAAGACAATTGCGCTGGAGGACAGGTCGCTGCGCTGCAGGTCCGGGTAGAACGTGCTCAGTTTGTCCGGCAGCACCATGCCCTTGTAGCTGATGCCATTGGGCGACAGCGTGGTGACGTAGAAGTCCTGCACGTCCTGCAGCTGCTGTTCGGCGCGGCGGCGCGCCAGGAACAATGCCAGGGTGAAGGCGTCTTCGGTCTGTTCCGCACCGGCGTCGACGAACACCTGCTCGATGCGGGGCAAGGTATCGCGCGCCAGCTGGCCGCACACGCTGTCGTCGGTGGGCACCACACGCCAGCCACGCAGCTGCGCGCCGGCGCTGAGCAACTGGCTTTCCAGCTCGGCGCGGCAACGCGCGGCCTCGGCGGCGTCCAGCGGCAGGAACACCACACCGGCCGCGTAGCGCGTGCCCAGGGCGATGCCGGCATCGCGGGCCAGCCCGCGCAGGAACGCATCGGGTTTGCGGATCAGCAGGCCGCAGCCGTCGCCGGTGAGCCCGTCGGCGGCCACGCCGCCGCGGTGGGTCATGCGCGAAAGCGCCGCAATTGCGGTGTCCACCAGCGAGCGGGAAGGCTGGTCGTCCAACTGGGCGACCATGCCGAAGCCACAGGCGTCGCGCTCGTCGCGTACGCCGTTGTAGAGACCGTGGTCGTTGAGCCCTTGGCGAGTGCGGGGGGCCATGTCTGCCTCGTTGCGATCTTGGGAGAGCGGCGACGACGTTGCACCGCTCGATCCGTGGAGCGTTTCGAAGAGGTCACCGGACGATCGACTAGACCACAGTTGATGCGGTGCCGCAATACACCGTTACAGCTGCAACGAGACCTGCCTGAATCCCTTGTGCCAGCTGGCTTGGCGCCGCTCCGGCGAGCGACGCCAGGCGGTGCCTAGCCGCAGCGAACCGAGGTGACGATGTTCTTGGCATCCACTTCCAGGTTGAGCCGTTCGCCATTGAATTCCATGGTCACCATCTGGCCGGGTTTGAGCACGCGCACCGACTTGGCGCCGGCATCGTTGCGCGCCTGTTCGCCCGCGGCGTCGGTCATGGGCTGGCCCACCAGCGACTGCACCTGGGTGGCATCGCAGCTGCCGATCGGCGGCGCTTCGGGTGCGGTGGCCGGTGCCGGTGCGGAGGCCTGCTCGGCAGCCTGCTGCGCCTTGGCGGTGACGGCTTCCTGCTCGTCCGGCTGCGGCTTGTTGCAGGCACTCAATGCGGCCAGTGCGAGCAAGCTGCAGGCCACGCGGGTGATAGGCGGGACAGTGCGCATCGATGACTCCAGCGAAGGGGAATGGCCAAGCATAAGCACAATTCGCACCACCGGCATGGCTTGCCCACACGGCGTTGGCGTTACGTTGACGCAGCCTAGTCCTGCCGCGCCCAACAATCGGGCCAACGCCTTCGACCCAGATGCAATGAAAGCCAAACGTGTTCTTCGCAATGCCGCCGCAACGGCCACCACCGCCGGCAAACTCGCTGGCGCCGCCACCGGTGCGGCAGTGGCCACGGCTGCGGTTGCGAGCGATGCGGCGGTGGCGCAGGCCAAGGCCACCGCGCGTGCAGCGGGATTGACCTATGTCAACGACCAACAGCCGGGCATCAGCCGGCGCCGCGCCGGGAAGAGCTTCAGCTACCGCAGCGCGGACGGCCAACGCATCGCCGACGCCGACACCCTGCAACGCATTCGTGCGCTGGCGATCCCGCCGGCCTATACCGAGGTGTGGATCTGCGCCAAGCCCAATGGCCACCTGCAGGCGACCGGCCGCGATGCGCGGCGGCGCAAGCAGTACCGTTACCACCCGGATTGGGCCCAGGTGCGTGGCGAAGGCAAGTTCGAACGCGTGATCGCTTTCGGTACCGCGCTGCCAACACTGCGCAGGCGACTGCGCCGCGATCTGGCGCTGCCCGGCTTCCCGCGCGAGAAGGTGCTGGGCATCGTGGTGGCGTTGCTGGCCGATACCCTGGTGCGCGTGGGCAATGCCGAGTACGCGCGCAGCAACCGTTCCTACGGGCTGACCACGCTACGCAACCGGCACATGGAGTTTCTCAAGGGCGGGCGTGCACGGCTCAAGTTCCGCGGCAAGAGCGGGCAGGAGCACGATATCGAGGTGGACGACAAGCAGCTGGTCAAGCTGATCCGCCAATGTCAGCAGCTGCCCGGGCAATCCCTGTTCCAGTATCGCGACGACGATGGTCAGCTGCAGCCGGTGGACTCGGGCGAGGTCAACGACTACCTGCGCGAGGCGATGGGCGAGGACTTCACGGCCAAGGACTTCCGTACCTGGGGCGGCACGTTGGCCGCCCTGCAACGCCTGGCCCGGCTGCCGTTGCCCGAGCGCAGCAGCGAACGTGCGCTCAAGCACGTGCAGAACGATGTCATTCGCGAAGTGGCCGACGCGTTGGGCAACACGCCCTCGGTGTGCCGCAAGGCCTATATCGACCCTTGCGTGTTCGAGGGCTGGCGCGCCGGCGAGCTGCAGGCCATGGCAACCGGCGTGCGCGGCGAGCGGCAATGGGAGGCGGCCACGCTGAAATTCCTCACCGCCTCGCGTGCCAAGCTCAAGACAACGGCAAAGGGCGCTTCGAAACGCAAGTGAGGGGGCGGGACCGGTGATCGAAAAGCCGCGATGCTTTCGATTCCCGAATCCCGAATCCCGATTCTCAGCCGCAATAGACCGCAGTGATGTTGTTGGTGGGGCCGGTTTCGATGCTGAGGTGGTCGCCGCCACTTTCGCTGGCGCCCTGCGCCGGATCGGCCAGCCCGCTGGCGGTGGTACCGCCGGTGGTGCGTTCGCCGCGGCGCACGCTGACCTGCAGGCTGTCGCTGTCCACGCGCGCGCGTTCGATGGTCTGTTTTGCCGCAGCGAGGCCGACGATGCCGCGCACTTTTTCGATGTGGCACTGGCCGGAGATGACGCCGTCGATCGGCTGCACCTGTGCTACCTGGTTGGAGGCGCAGGCCGAGAGCAACAACACGGCAGCGAGCGGAGCGAGGGTGCGGATCATCGGGGATCTCCAGCGGAAGAATGGGGCAAGCGTGAAGAACCCGTTGTTGGTGTGGCATGAAGACCGGCGGCATGTGGGCCGCACCGGGGGCGGTAACGCGGCCGATGCTCTGACGGACACAAGTGGTGACCATCCTAGAACCCATGTGTCGAGCCGGGATTCGGCCGATGTGGCCGCCATTCGTTCTGCGCGCCCGGGGTTCCGCTGCACACCAGCGTGGGCAGCGCAGGCCCGGCATGCTGTTCCCAGGTGAATGCGCGAGCATGGCGCGCACCACGCGTATGCATGGCGAACGTGGCCGATCGGAGGTGCCGGGCGTCGGCATCGTGGTCGCCGCAATCGCTCACCTTCCAACGCGGCGGCTTCATCCAGCGCATCGCCGCAGTCATCCACCAGGATCGTCCCGCATGTTCGCTGCTTCGTTACGGCTGGCCTGGAGTGTTGTCATCGGCTCGCTCGCGTTCGCCAGTGCCGCCACCGAACCACCCCGTACCACGCTGACGGTGCCCGGCCTGCAGCAACCGGCGCAGATCCGGGTGGACCGCTGGGGTGTGGCGCATATCTACGCCAGGACCGATGACGATGCCTTTTTCGTGCAGGGGTTCAACGTCGCGCGCGACCGCCTGTTCCAGCTGGACCTGCTACGTCGCAAGGGCCTGGGTCACCTGTCCGCCGCGTTCGGCCCGGGCTATGTCGACCAGGACCGTGCATCGCGGCTGTTCCTGTATCGCGGCGACATGGCCGCCGAATGGGCCAGCTACGGGCCAGACACGCGCCGCGATGTCGGCCGCTTCGTCGCCGGTATCAACGCCTACATCGCGTGGCTGGACAGCCACCCGCAGGCGCTGCCCTACGAATTCCGCACGCTCGCCTACCGCCCGGAACGCTGGGCGCCGGAAGACGTGCTGCGCATCCGCACCACGGGGCTGAGCCGCAACGTCAAGAGCGAAGTGGCGCGCGCGCAGGTGGCGTGCGAGGCGTCGTTGAAAACCGATGCGATGCGGGTGATGTTGCAGCCGGCCTGGACGCCCGCGCTGCCGGACGGGCTGGATCCCTGTCTGCCGGAGCAGGTGTTGAAGGTCTACGAACTGGCCACGCAGTCTCCCAGGCTCACCGCAGAGACACCGCTGGCGGCGCGCGAGCCGACGCGCGCTGCCATCGACGACGAGGCCAGCGCCGAAGGCAGCAACAACTGGGTGATCGCACCGTGGAAATCGGCCACCGGCCACGCGGTGCTGGCCAACGATCCGCATCGGGCCTACACCGTGCCCAGCCTGCGCTACTTCGTGCACCTCAGCAGTCCCGGCCTGGACATCATCGGCGCCGGAGAACCCACCGCGCCGGGCATCGCGATCGGGCATAACCGCACCAGTGCCTTCGGTCTGACCATCTTCAACATCGACCAGGAGGATCTGTACGTCTATCGGCTCAATCCCGACGACGATGCGGCGTACTGGTACCAGGGCAGGTGGGAGCCGCTGCGCACCGAACGCGAACTTATCGCCGTGCGGGATGCGGCGCCGGTGGAGGCGACGCTGCAGTTCACCCGCCACGGGCCGGTGGTGTACGTCGATCGCGACAGGCACCTGGCCTATGCGATCCGCTCGGCATGGAGCCAACCCGGCACCGCGCCGTACCTGGGCTCGCTGCGCTATCTGCGCAGCGCCACGTTCGCCCAGTTCCGGCAGGCGCTTGCGCATTGGGGCGCGCCCTCGGTCAACCAGGTGTATGCGGACGTGCACGGCACCGTCGGCTGGGCCACCGCAGGCATGGCCCCGCGCCGCGACCACGGCGATGGCCTGTTGCCGGTGCCGGGCGATGGTCGCTACGAATGGAATGGATTCTGGAATAGCGCCGCACTGCCGTGGTCGACCAATCCCGCGGCCGGTTTCATCACCACCTCCAACGAAATGAATCTACCGAAGGACTATCCCTACGCGCAGCGCAAGCTCGGCTTCGAGTGGGCCAACGGCGCGCGCCATGCACGCATCACCCAGGTCCTGTCGCAGCTGCCCAAGGTGAGTCTGCAGGATTCGGAGAACCTGCAGAACGACCAGGTGTCGCTGCCGGCCCAACGCCTGCTGGCCCTGCTCGAGCCGCTGCAGGCGCAGGATGCCGACACACGCGCCGCGCTCGACCTGCTGCGCGCGTGGAATGGCGAGGTGGCCGCAGGTTCTGCCGCCGCCGCACTGGAAGAAGTCTGGTTCACCCGCTATCTGGGCGCCGCCTACAAGGCACTGGCGCTGCAGCCGGCCGAGGCAGCCAGCTTCGGTGCACCCGACGCCGAAGTGCTGTTGCAGGCGCTGGAACGACCCGGCGCCGTCTTCGGTGCTGCGCCGGCGGCGCGCCGCGACCAGTTGCTGCGCGAGTCGCTGCGCAGCGCCTACCAGGCGCTGGTGGCCCTGCAGGGGCCCGATCCGGCGCACTGGCAGTGGGGCAGGCTGCACACCAACACCGTTGCGCATGCGATGAGCGCGGTGGCCGGCGCCGATCGCGCGCTGCTGGATGTGGGCCCACTCGCCAAGGGCGGCAGCCCCTACACGCCCAATCAATCCAGCTACGACCCGTCCAGCTTCCGGCAGACCATCGGCCCCTCGGCACGCCTGATCATCGACCTGGGCAACTGGGACAACTCGCGCGCGATGAATCATCCAGGCCAGTCCGGCGACCCCGCCAGCCCGCATTACCGCGATCTCGCACCGTCGTGGCTGCAGGGCAGCTACTTCCCGCTGCTGTATACGCGCGCTGCGGTCGAAGCGGCCACCGAGCAAGTGTTCGATCTACTGCCCGCTGCGGCGCATTAGCTGTCGCGCGGTGCGGCAGCTGGGTGCAACCTGCGTCTTGAGTGACGTCGAACCCCCTGGCGTATCGGACCCTACGGGACGCCCCCCTGCCATCCGACCTATTGACTACAGCTGTCGTCACGCCTACGTTAGCGACAACTGTAGTCATGGAGGTCGATATGCGCGGCAAGACGATCGGGGATCAGGAGCTGGCCCTGCTGCAATACATCGAAGAACACGGCACCGCCAGCGTCGGTGAGGTGGCCGCGGTGTTTGGCGAGGCGCGTGGATTGGCGCGCTCGACCGTGCTGACCATGATGGAGCGCTTGCGCACCAAGGGGTTTCTGCGGCGCAAGCAGGTCGCGGGGATGTACCGCTACAGCGCCACGACCGGTCAGGACGATGTGGTGCGCTCGGCAGTGGGGCAGTTCGTGGAGAAGACCCTGCAGGGCTCGGTGTCGCCGTTCGTGGCCTGGATGTCGCAACGTGCCGAGGTCAGCGATACCGAGCTGGCCGAACTGGAAGCGTTGGTTGCCAAGCTGCAGTCGCAGCGCAAGGAGGATTGAGCCATGTTCCCCTCGATCGAAGCGGTGTTATGGACGCTCGGCGCCACCAGTCTGCAGACCGCCGTCCTGGTGCTGGCGGTGTGGGGCCTGTGCCGGGGCGTGCGGCGGTTGCCTGCCGCTACCCAGGCGTGGCTATGGTGGCTGGTGGGCGTGCAGGCGGTGGTCGGCCTGGTGTGGCGCAACCCGGTGCAGCTGCCGGTACTGCCGGCGCACGCGGTGACTTCGGCGCTTGGCTCGGCCGACAGCCTGGCGCCGATGGCGACCGCCACCGCTGCGGCGGCCACGGCGGCGCATGCCGGCGCCAATGCGCAGGCCATGCAGGTCTCCTCCTGGCCCACCTGGTCTGCGGCCCTGCTGGCGCTATGGGCGGCGGGTGTGGTGTTGCTGGCGACCGGCACGGTGCGCGCGTATCTACGCAGCCGTGCCCTGGCGCGTTCGGCGCAGCCCTGCACCGATCGCGGCCTGGTGCAGGCCCTGCAACTGGCGTCCGAAGCGCATGGCCTGGCCCGCGCGCCTGCGTTACGCGTCTCGTCGCAGATCGATTCGCCGCAGTTGATCGGCCCGTGGCGGCCGGTGCTGCTGTTGCCTGCCGCGCGCTTGCCGCACATGGCCGACGACGATCTGGACATGGCGCTGACCCACGAGCTGATCCACCTGCGGCGCCGCGATCTGTGGTGGGGATTGCTGCCGGCGCTGGCCCAGCACCTGTTCTTCTTCCATCCGCTGGTGCATCTGGCCGCGCGCGAGTACGCCATTGCCCGCGAAGCGGCCTGCGATGCGGCGGTGGTCGCCGGACACCGGCACTGTCGTCATGACTACGGGCGGCTGCTGCTGCAACTGGGTGTGGCCAAGCGCCCACATGGCGGCGTGGCAAGCGCCTCGCCCTCGTTCCTCAGCCTCAAGCGGCGGTTGTCGATGTTGCAGGACACCGGCACGTTTCCGCAGCTGGGCGCGGCCATGATCCTGGCACTGGTGGCGGTCTGCGGTGTGCTGCCGTTGCGCCTGGTCGCCATGCCGGTGCCGTCGTCGCCTCCCAGCCTGCGGCCGACCGTGGTGAGTGCGCCGGCACTGCCGGCACGCGCGCAGGCTGATGCGGCCATGGCCGATCCGATGCGCGTGGTGCCTGCACCGGCGCAGCCGGCCATGCCGGCGGCCGCGCCGGCCCCGGCGACGCAGGGCATCGTCGCCACTGTGCTCGATGCGGCGCCACCCCATGGCGACGCTGCAGACCTCTTGCCTGCGGACTGGGATGCCTATGTGGAGCGGGTCACGCGCGAGGCGCTCGCCTCTGCCATGCCGCAGGCGCGCGCCGCGTTGCACGAGGCGTTCGACGCCAGCAACCGTGATGTCGAGCTGCAGCAGGACCGCATGCAGGAGGCGCAGGACGCGCTGCAGGAAGCACGCGAACAACTCGCCGCGCTCGGTCCCGAACTGGCGCAGGCCAGGCAGGACGCGCAACAGCAGACGCGTAACGCCGAGCAACAGGTTCGCGAGGCGGCGCAGCAGCAGCGCGCGGCGCAATACGCGTATGCCGCAGCAGTACGCCAGGCCGCCGAACTGACCCGGCACCAGGCCGAACTCGACAAAGAGGCGGCGCGGCAGGAGGCACGGCAGGCACGCATCGAGGCAGCGCGCGCGCGGCACGAGGCGGCGCAGGAGCAACAGGACGCCGCCGACATGCAGAACGACTAGACGGCTGCCTCCGGCGTGCCGGCGGCGCTGCGTCCAAGCGCAGGCAGCGCCGCTGGTGTCGGCAGCCACCCACTGCGTCCAGCAGGCCGGCATCGCGGGCTGGACGTCATGCAGTCAGGCATGGCCGTGCACGGCCGGCCGGCTGGATAGGCGCCGCCGCTCGCCGCGCAGCTGATCCCGCGCGAGTGTGTCCGCTCGCGGACAGCCGCTGGCATGGCAGCGCGGCCCACCCAAACCCCTTGTGTTCGCGGACAGACGACGCCAGCGGCGTCGGCAACGCCGTGGCCGTGTGACTGCTGTTTCCCTCCGCCTGCACGTCCTGCGCAGGCGGCAACCACCGTCCTGTGATTCCTAGTGGAGATCTCCGATGATCCAGACCACGTCGTCGTTGTCATACCTACGTCAGCCGCTGTTGCTGGCGCTTGCTGCCGTCGCTATTCCATTCTCGAGCCTCGCTGCCTGCGCTTGGGCGGCTACGGTGCCGCCGCTGGCGCCGTTGCCGCCGACAACGGCTGCTTCACCGATCGCGCCTGCAACGCCGTCGGCGCCGGGCGTGTTCGATCTGGCTGGTGCATCGACCGCGCCACGTCGCCATTGCGGTGTGGCCGCTGCTTCCGGCGCCGACGCCTCTGCTGTAGCCCAGGGCGATGCCTATGTGCTGGTCTACGGCGACCGCCAGACGATGCATGGCTCGCTCGACGACCTGCAGACCGCGCGCAGCTATCAGCGGCACGGGGAGCGGCTATTGTGGTTCCGCGCCGATGGGGTGGACTATCTGGTACGCAATCCCACGCTGTTGTATCGGATGGCGGCTGCGCACGCGCCCGTCCGCCAACTGGACCAGGCGCAGGCCGCACTGGACGCACGTCGGCAGGCGCTGAGCGAGCAACAGGCCGCCTTGGCCGCACAGCTGTCTGCGCAGGCGCGGCCGCGCCTTTTGCACGCCTCGACCGGCACGTTGCCCGCGCCGGTCGCTGCGGACGAACAAGCAGCCATGGCGCCGGCCGCACTGCAGGGATTGGCGCGACAGCAACGCACCCTGGCCGACCGCCAGGCCCGCCTGGCCGCCAGGCAAGCCGCCGCTTCCACACGGGCAACACGCCAGGCGCTGCAGGTGCTGCGTGATGCATTGAAGAGCGGCCTGGCCACGCGGGTCGCCGGCCAGTCGTAGTGACCGGTTTCATCATGGCAGGGCGCCGATGCCGCCGCGCTCGCCGATACTGTGCGGCAGGCAGACGGTGAGCAGGCATGACGTACCGGGTGGTGGTGTTGGGAGGGTTCGGGCATTTCGGCGCGCGTATCGTGCGGGCGTTGGCGGCCACGCCGACGATCCATGTGATCGCCGCTGGCCGGCATCCGGGGGAGGTTGCCGTGCACTGGCCCGATGCCGCACCCGGACGTATTTCGACGTGCCGGCTGGATATCGATGCCGGGGATTTCATGACGCGGCTGGCGGCCACCGGCGCCGATGCGCTGGTGCACACGGCCGGACCATTCCAGGGACAGGCCTATGCGGTGGCACGTCGCTGCCTGCAGGCCGGCATGCATTACATCGATCTGGCCGATGGCCGCGCCTTCGTGCGTGATTTTGCCGCGGCGCTGGATGCGCCCGCGCGTCAGGCGCAACGGGTCGCCATCAGTGGCGCCAGTACCCTGCCCGCGCTCTCCAGCGCAGTGGTCGATGCCTTGCTGCCGCAGTTTTCGGCCCTGCACGAGATTCGCATGGTGATCGCGCCTGCGCAGGCGACGCCGCTGGGGCTGGCCACCGTGCGCGCGGTGCTGTCGTACTGCGGCATGCCGTTCTCGTGGTGGCACGATGGCCGTTGGCAACAGGTGGTGGGCTGGGCGCAACCGGAGCGGGTGCGCTTTGCGCACCTGGCCGGGCGGCTGGCCGCGCCCTGCGATGTGCCCGACCACGATCTGCTGCCGCAGCGCTATCCCGGCGTGCGCACCGTGCAATTCCGTGCCGCGCTGGAAGTGGCATTCCTGCAGCGTTGCCTGGCTGCCATCGCCTGGCTGCGGCAGCACGGCATGCCCTTGCCGATGGAGCGGCTGGCCGCAGCGCTTGCCCGCGCCGGACGCTGCTTCGATCGCTTCGGCACCGAGCTGGGTGGCATGCGCGTGCGCTTGCGCGGCGTCGGACAGCAGGGGCTGCCGCTGCAGCTTGACTGGGACCTCACCGCGCCGATGTTGCATGGCCCGGAGATCCCGTGCTTCGCCGCCATCCTGCTGATCCGCAAACTTGCCGCCGGGCAGCCGCTGCCGGTGGGCGCACATGCCTGCATGGGGTTGTTGACGCTGGACGACTTCGAAGGCGCCTTCTCGGCCTGGCAGATGACCACCGCGGTGACACGCACGCCCGAATGAGCGCGCAGCGTACGGCGTGACGACGGCGCGCGCACGATCTCGACGCCATGCCGCCATGCCGAGGGAAGCTGCCTGCGCGACATGCGCCGCCATCCCGGCCTGCATGCCGGCGGCGTTTCACCCAGGCGCCGGATCCGACGACCGCCGCGCCCCGGCCGATGGCATGCGCGGCGGCGGCGCGTTGGCACGTATGGCGTCCGAAAACAGGGTGTGACGCAGGCCGATCAAACCCAGCAGCGCCGCATCGTGTTGCGGCCCGGGCGGCAGTGTGCCCATGCGTGCCAGTGCACTGTCCAGCCGTTCGCGTAAGGCCACCGGGCCGGGTAGCGCGCGTCTGTGCAGCGCCTGCTGCCGGTAATGCGCCGCCACATCGGCCAGGATCGCATCGATCGCTTCCACGCGCGCGTGCGGCAGGCCGTGGCGGGCACCGCGCAGCTGCAGGATGTTCAAGCCCACGCGCACTTCGCCGAGCATGTCCAGCGCCGCCAGTGCGCTGCCCTGCGGCGCCAGGGCCAGTCGCGGCGCGAGCAGGCCGAGCAGGTCGAGCATGCGCGCGGCGAACTGGTGGCGGTTCTGCGTACCTTGTCCGTCTGCGGCATCGGCCAGCGTGCGCCAGGTTTGCCGTACCAGACGGCGGGCGCTCCATTCGGCGCCGACCGAGCGAAACAGGCGCGTCAGCACCACCGCGAAGACGACTCCGAGCACCGTGCCCACCGCCGCGTTGACGAAGCCCTGGAAATCGGCGCTGTAGGTGTTCTGCAGGTTCAGCAGGATGGGGATGTTCACCACCAGCGGCAGCGCGATCATGGTGGTGGCCGGCCGCTGCAGCAAGGCGCCTAACGGCAGCAGCACCACCGCCAGCAGCAGGACCAGCACCGGGAAGTCGTGGACCGCGGGGAAGATGCCGAACAGGTAGATGCCGGCGATCGCGCTGGCCACCACCGACCACAGCAGGAACGACAACATGCCGGGGGCGGGGTCGTCGTGCGAGGCGAAGAAGGCGGCGGTCACCGCGGCCATCATGGCGCCGTTGCCGCCGCCTTCCCAGCCGATGCCGATCCACAGGACGCAGTAGGCCAGCAACGCGACCCCTGCGCTCGCCGCCGCGAACGCGATCATGCCCAGGTCGACATGCCGTGCGGACGGGTCGGGCTTCGCACGCGCTCCGCTGCGCCGCCGCGCCCAGCCGATGTGCTGCAGCAGCGGCCGGCGCGCCTGCGTCCGCTGCGTGGCGGGCTGCGTCGGTTCTGGCGAGGCCGCGCCGATGTCAGCGATCGCATGCAGCGCCGGGGGCGGGCCGCCGCTCACGACCGCCTGTTCCAGCGCACGGCAGTCCTGCCAGAGATCGAGCAGCTGCTCCAGGCGCAACAGCAGGCTGGTAAGCAGTAGATGCTGCAGGCGATCGTCCACCACCGGGCGGAATGCGGCCATGCGCGCGCGCAGCTCGGCCAGCGCGGCAGCCTCGTCGGCCGGTCCGGGCCGTTCCACCCACGTGCCCAGATCGCGCAGCAATTGCGTCAGCGCAGGCGTGGCGGCAGCCGTGGACGCCTGCAGCGCGTCCAGCCGGTCGGTGATGGAGGACAGCACCGGCAACAGCATCAGCAGGCGCGCGCGCAGCTGTTCCAGCAGTGGGGTCACCTCGGCATGGCGCGGGTCGTCGTGGTCCACGAATGCGATCAGCGCGTCGAACTGCATCAGGCTGGCCGCCAGCCGGTCACGCGGTGCCTGCGCCGGCCCGCGTTGCAGCACCTGGCGGCACCATTGCGCGGCGTCGAGCATCCAGCTGCCCACGCGCGCATCCAGCATCGGACGCACCGAGGCGGGAAACACCACCGACGCGAACAGCACCGCCATCGCCGTGCCCAGCACGATCTCTTCGCTGCGCGCCACGACCGTGTCGAAGATGCCCTCCGGTGCCGTCACCGCCGGAAAGCCGATGAAGGCGACGGTGTAGCCGGCCAGCAGGAACGCATAGCCGCGCGGGCCGCGGTCGCGCAGGGCCAGGAACAGGCACGCCGACAGCCACAGCGCCATGGCCGCGCTCAGCAACAGCGGTGTCTGCACCAGGTTGGGCAGCATCACCAGGGTCGCCGCGCCGGCCAGCAAGGTACCGAGGACGCGATACACGCCTTTGGCGCGGGTGGGGCCGAGCAGCGGTTGCGACACGATGTAGACCGTGGCCACGGCCCAGTACGGCCGCGACAGATTGCCGGCCAGTGCGATGTACAACGTCGCGATGGCCGCGGCGAAGGTCTTGACCGAGAACAGCCAGGCCTGACGGTCGCGCAACAAGGCGGTCATGGTGCAGCGGTGGGGGCAATGGTGGCGCCCTCCCACCCCCCGCCCAGGGCCAGGAACAGCTGGACCTGATCCTGCGCGACCTGCGCCTGGATCTGCGCCAGGCTGATCTCGGCCACGGCCAGGCTGCGCTCGGCATCCAGGCTGGACAGATACGGCGCCCGCCCACCCTGATACAGCTGGCGGTTCTGCGCCGCTGCCAGCGCGGCCTGCTGCTGCGCCTGCTGCAGCAGATGCAGGCGATCCAGATCCTGCGCGTAACGCGACAGCGCGGTCTGCACCTCGCGTAACGCCTGCAGTACCGCGCCATCGAACTGCGCCAGTGCGGCATCGGCACCGGCTTCGCTGGCGCGCACGCGCGCATGCGCGCCGCGGGAGGGGAGCGTCCACGCGAGCAGCGGCCCAAACGACCAGGCGCGCGTGGCGGCTTCGCCGATGTCGGCCAATTGGCCGGTGGCCCCGATCGAGCCACCCAGGCGGATCTCCGGGTACAGCTCGGCGGTCGCCACGCCGATGCGCGCGGTGGCCGCGGCCAGACGGCGCTCGGCCTGGCGCACATCCGGGCGACGCGCCAGCAACGCGCGGCCGTCGCCGATGGGAATCGGCAACTGCGGGCTGGGCGCGTGCGCGCAGCGGTCCACGCCAGGTGGTACTTCGCCCGGCGTCTTTCCGAGCAGCGCCGCCAATTGGTAGCCGGCTGCCTGGCGGCGCGCGCGCAATGGCGGCAACGCCGCTTCCAGCGTGGCCACCTGCGCGGTGGCGCGCGCCAGATCCGGCGGCGTTGCGCGGCCGGCGGCGATCATGCGTTGGGCCACCGTGCGGCTGCGCTGCTGCACCTGCAGCGCATGCTCGGCCACCCCCAGTTCATGGTTGGCGTTGCAGATCTCCACATAGCTGGCGGCGACCTGCGCAGCCACGTTGACGCGCGCCAGGTCGATCGCCGCCTGTGCCGCCTCGGTGTCTGCATGCGCGGCTTCGGCGCCGCGCTGCAGCTTGCCGAACAGGTCGAGCTGGTACGACACCCCGAACTTGCCATCGGCGAGGTCGAGCACGGGCAGCTGCTCCCGTTGCAGGAACGCCTGGGCGGAAAGCTGCGCGCGGCTGGCCCCGGCATCGGCCGTGTACTCGACGCCGCCGGCGTCCAGCGCCTGTTCGTACACCGCCGCCGCGCGCCGCAGGTTGGCGCCGGCCACCTTCAGGTCGCTGTTGTCGCGCAGCGCCTGTTCGATCAGGCCATCCAGCAACGGATCCTGGTACAGCGCCCACCAGCGTGCCGGCAGCGGTGCACCGGGCTGCACCCGGTCGTTGCCGGTGTCCACGAAGCCGGCATTGGCGGCCGGGCGCCTGGCGGCGGCGTGGTCGGGCACGGCGTAGTCCGGACCGACCGTGCTGCAGGCGGCAAGGCCGGCGATGACAGCGCTCAGGACAACCGGGCGCAGGCGGTTCACGGCGTCGCCCCGGCCGGCGCATGCCCCGGTGCCGCCACCGGCGCGCCGTGCGCGGCGTCGGGCAGGATCGACACCGTCGCCGTGCGCCCGGCGATCAGACGGACCTGGTCCGGTACCGCGTCCAGTGCGATGCGCACCGGAATGCGTTGCGCCAGCCGCACCCAGTCGAAGGCCGGAGTGACATTGGGCAGCGCACCGGCATCGCCGCTGCGGTAGCGATCCTCGATCCCGGCGGCGATGCTCTGCACGTGGCCGTGCAACGCCGCCGGTTCGCCCATCAGGTGCACCTCCACGCGCTGGCCCGGATGCACCCCGCGCAAGCGGGTTTCTTCGAAATAGCCATCCACGCGGAACGCGCCGGTCTCCAGCACCGCCAGCACCGGGCGCCCGGCGCTGACGTAGTCGCCCACGCGCACGGTGCGATCGCTGACATGGCCGTCGGTGGGGCTGCGCACCTGCGTGCGATCGAGGTTGAGCTGGGCCAGCGCGAGCGCCGACTGCGCAGCGGCCACCGCGGCTTCGGCCTTGCGCACCTCGGAGCGGCGCATCTCGGCGTCCTCGGCGGCCACCAGATCCTGCAGGTGGCGATCGCGTGCGCTCTCGCGGCGCAGCTGGGTCAGCGTGGCCTGCCGTTCGGCCAGCGCGGCGCGGGCCTGCTGCAGCGCGATCGCATAGCGCGCGCGGTCGACCACGAACAGTACCTGCCCGCGCGCGATCGGCTGGTTGTCGGCCACTGCCACCGATTCCACCAGCCCCGACACATCCGGCGCCACCTGCACCACATCGGCGGCCACGTGCGCATCGCGCGTCCACGGCGCTTCCATGTAGTAGCGCCATAGCTGCTGCAGCACCCATCCCGCCACCGCCACCGCCACCATCGCCAGCGTCAGCAAGGCCGGCGCGGCGGCCTTGATCCACTTGTTCACCATTGCATCCACCGCATCAGAGAAAACAGGCCACCCAGCAACACCACATACAGCGACAGGTTGAACAGCGCCGGATGCCAGATGTGGCGATACGCACCGGCCCGGGCCAGCAGCGCGCCGATGGCGCAGTTGAGCAGATAGGCCAGCGTCATCAAGGCCAGCAGGGTGGGAACGAACACACCGTGGAGATCGAATTCGCCGTACATCGGTGACTTCCTGGAAAAGAAAAACGACGGTGCCGGCCTGCGCAGCGTCCGCCTGGTTCCGCACGCCGCCGGACACGGCGGCGCCTGCCGCCAAGGTCTATTCGGTGCGGCTCAACTGCGCATGCGCCTGCGCGAGCTGTTCCCACAGGCTCAGCACCACCTGGATCTGTTCTTCGCTGAGCGCGCCGAACACCTGCGCACGCAGCGCATCCAGGCGTGCCTCGATGCGCCCGACCAGCGCCTGGCCGGCGTCGGTGAGCCACAGTTGGTTGGCGCGGCGATCGCTGCTGTCGGCCTCGCGCCTGACCAGGCCCATGATCGCCAGCCGGTCCAGCAGCCGCACCAGTGATGGGCTCTCCATGCCCAGGCGCTGCGCCAGCGCGACCTGGCGGATGCCGCCACCGCAGCGGCCGATCATCAGCAGCGGCGTGGTGCAGGCGCCGGAGAGGCCGAATTCCTCCAGCGCCTGATCGGCCAGCCGCTGCCACTGCCGTGCGGCGACCAGCAGGCCGGAACTGAGCCGGGAACGGGATTCGGGAAGGCTGCTCGTCATAATAGTTAGGATCCTAACAATTGGAGCATGAATCGATTCGCACCGAACCGGGCGCGGCCGCAGCCATCGGCGCTGGGGCCACCGGCCTGTCCTCGGGTACCATGCTCGCCCCCTTTGGGTGCACTTGCATGAGCCAGTCCGACCAGCCCGATTCCCCCGTCACCCAGGCCCAGGCCGAAGACGCCGTGCGCACCCTGCTGCGCTGGGCCGGCGAGGACCCTGCCCGCGAAGGCCTGCTGGACACGCCGCGCCGGGTCGCCGAGGCCTATGGCGACTGGTTCAGCGGCTACCGCGAGGAACCGCGCGAATACCTGGAGCGCACCTTCGAGGAAGTGGCCGGCTACGACGAGCTGATCGTGCTGCGCGACATCTCCTACGAAAGCCATTGCGAACACCACATGGCACCGATCATCGGCAAGGTGCACGTCGGCTACCTGCCGCGCGGCAAGGTCGTGGGCATCAGCAAGCTGGCCCGCGTGGTGGAAAGCTATGCGCGCCGTTTCCAGGTGCAGGAAAAGATGACCGCCCAGATCGCCCAGTGCATCCAGGACGTGCTGCAGCCGCGCGGCGTGGGCGTGGTGGTGGAGGGTGCGCACGAATGCATGACCACCCGCGGCATCCACAAGCGCGGCGTCAGCATGGTGACTTCCAAGATGCTGGGCAGCTTTCGCGAAGACGCGCGCACGCGCGCCGAATTCCTGCAGTTCATCGAAGTGGGCGGCAAGCGTTGAGCGAACGTGGGCATTGATGGCTGGTAGAGTGAACCTCCACACGCCGGCGACAGCGCGCCCACGCGACGCGGTGGCCCAGGCATCGGCCGAAGGCACACCTGCACTCTGCCGTCGGCAGGGCTGGCCGGCCCACTCCGCGCGTCGCAAGCGCAGCCAGGCACGACCGATGTACGGACGCCCGCACGAGGCGAACGGTTGCTCGCCAGGCTTTCATGCCCTCATCGATGGAGTCCGCCACGTGGCACTCGATCTCGGTTACCAGCTACCTGCATGAAACACCTCGCCCGGATCGCCCGCTATCGCACCTTGCGCGATAGTCCGCTGTGGAAACTTCTGGCGGCCGACCACGCGCCGGAAGTGATCGGTCTGCTGCAGTCGCTGCTGCTGGACGGGGAGCGTCTGCTTCCGGCGGCGGTCCTGCACGAGCGCCTGCAGCGCATGCTCGACGAACTCAATGCCGAACATCTGGCGCGCGACCTGCCGCGTACCGCCCAGGCCTATGTCGCGCACTGGCTGGCGCAAGGTTGGCTGGAACGCCATCTGCCCGAAGGTGCGCAGCAGGAGCAGTTCGAATTGTCGACGCTGGCCACGCAGGCGATCCGCTTCGTCGACGGCCTGGAGCACAGCCGCGGCGCCGCCACCGAAAGCCGGCTGGCGCTGGTGATGCAACAGCTTGCCCAGCTGGCGGCATTGACCGAAACCAACCCGGATGCGCGGCTGTCGGCGCTGCGCGACGAGCGTGACCGCATCGATGCGGAAATCGCCCGCGTCTCGGCCGGCAAGGTGGCCTCGCTGGACGGCAAGCGCGCGCTCGAACGCGCCCGTCAGGTGATCGCCCTGGCCGATGAGCTGACCGAGGATTTCCGTCGCGTGCGCGACGATTTCGAGCAGCTCAACCGGCAGTTCCGCGAACGCATCATCGACGACGAGGGCGAGCGCGGCGACGTGCTGACCCGCCTGTTCGAAGGCGTGGACGTGATCGGCGACAGCGAGGCCGGGCGCAGTTTCCAGGCGTTCTGGGCGCTGCTCAACGACGCCGAACAGAGCGCGCAGTTGGATGCGGCGCTGGAGTCGGTGTTGGGGCGGGCGTTCGCTCGCAAGCTCGACCGGCGCGAACGCAGCTTCCTGCGTGGGCTGACCGGCACCATGCTCGAGCGCGGCGGCCAGGTGCACGATGTGATGCAGCATTTCGCGCGCAGCCTGCGTGGCTTCGTGCAGAGCCGCGGCTATCTGGAACAGCGTCGGCTCAATCGGCTGCTCAAGCAGGCGCAGGCCGATGCGCTCAGCCTGCGCGAGCAGGTGCCGGCACAGCGGCCGATCGGCCGCGATCTGATGCTGACCACCAGCCGTCTGCGCTCGCTGGCGCAATGGCGCCTGCACGACCCGCGCCAGCAGCAGGTCGATGGCGACATCCAGCGCAACGAGGCGGCGGCGATCTCGCTGGACAGCGTGGGCGATCTGGTCGCGCAATCGGAGATCGATTTCCGCAGCCTGCGCCGCGATCTGTTCGAACTGCTCGGCAACCAGCCGCAGGTGTCCATCGCCCAGGCGCTGGCGCAACGTCAGGCCGCCCAGGGCCTGGGCAGCGTGATCGGCTATCTGTCCCTGGGCACGCGCCATGGGGTGGTCGATGCCGGGCAGTACGAACTGGCCCATTGGTGCGGTGGCGATGGCCAATGGCGTCGCGCCCGTATTCCGTTGATCTGGTTCACCCAGGAGAAGCGCCATGAACTGGCCTGAGCACGACCACGCACACGATGCGGACGACAGCGATATCGCTGCCGACAATGGCGGGGCCGCCGACACCGGCCCGACGACAGGCACAGGGCTGTTCCTGGGCGATACCGGGCAGTTGCCGGTCGAGGCGCGGCGCGCGCTGTGCCAGCTGCTCAGCGGCCCCAGCGTGGACGCGCAGCGGCATGGCCGCCTGTGGCCGGCGCTGCTGCGCAGCGAGGCGGGCATCCGCAGTGCGCTGTCGGAGCTGTTCCTGGAGTTGGTGCTCGATCGCGAGGCCGGCATCGCCTTCACCCGCCAGGCCGACACCGGCGAGCTGGAAACCCCGGTCCTGCTGCGCTCCTCGCCGCTGACCTTCATCGACTCGGTGCTGCTGCTGCATCTGCGTCAGCAGCTGGCCGATGCCGACGCGCGCGGCGTACGTGCGGTGGTGGAAGACGCAGAGCTGGGCGATGCGTTGGCCGTGTACGAGAAGAACCTGTCCACCGACCGCGCCGGCTTCCTGCGCCGGGTGGCGACGGCAGTCCAGAAGATGAAGGACAATCATGTGCTGACCCGGTTGCGTGGCGAAGAGACGCGTTATGAAGTCTCGCCCGCGCTCAAGTTGCTGTTCTCGGCCGAAGACGTCGCTGCACTGGGGCAGGTCTATCGCCAGCTGCGCGAGAGTCCGGCCGAAGGCGACGATGCCACGGCGAGCGCGCACGCGTAGCGCGACGGGCACCGCGTCGTTACAGCACACCGCTGCGCTTTTCCCGTCTTTCCTGGACCGTCCCGATGACCTCCGCCGCCTCTTCCAACCTGTTCGGCAACGATCTGCCCGACCCGCGTCTGCAGCAGTTCCGCATGCGCCGGTTGCAGGTCCATAACTGGGGCACGTTCTCCGGCCTGACCGAAGTGCCGATCGCCGAGCGCGGCTTCCTGTTCGTGGGCCGTTCCGGCTCGGGCAAATCGACCCTGCTCGATGCGATGTCGGCGTTGCTCACTCCACCGAGCATCGTCGACTTCAATGCCGCCGCACGCGAAGCCGAACGCAGCGGCCGCGATCGCAACCTGGTGTCGTACGTACGCGGCGCCTGGGCCGACCAGCAGGACAGCAGCTCCGGCGAGATCGCCACCCAGTACCTGCGCAAGGGCGCCACCTGGACCGCGTTGGTGCTGGAATACCGCAACGGCGAAGACCGCGTGGTGAGCCTGATCCGGCTGTTCTGGATCGCCGGCAGCAGCACGGCCACAGCCGATGTACGCAAGCACTACATGGTGGCCGAGCGCAGCTTCGACGTGGCCCAGGACCTGGCCGGCTTCGACCTGGATCTGCGCAAGCTCAAGCAGCGCCTGCACGATGTGCATCACTTCGACAGCTTCGCTGGTTACGCCGAACGCTTTCGCCATCAGCTGGGCATCGGCAACGAGATGGCGCTGCGCCTGCTGCACAAGACCCAGTCGGCCAAGAACCTGGGCGACCTCAACGCCTTCCTGCGCGGCTTCATGCTGGAGGAGCCCAAGACCTTCGATGCCGCCGAGCGGCTGGTCGGCGACTTCGCCGAGCTCGACGGCGCCCACCACGCCGTCGTCACCGCCCGCCGGCAGGTGGAGACCCTGCTGCCGGCACGCGCCCAGCATGCCGAGCTGCTGCAGCTGCGCAGCCAACGCAGCGAGCTGGAAGAACTCAAGCTCGGCATCGACGCCTATCGCGAACAGCGCCGGCTGGCGCTGCTGGACGCGCGCCTGCAGGAGCTGGACGTGCAGGACCGCGGCCTGGCCGGCGAAGAGGGTCAGCGCCGCGCCGCACTGGACAACCACACCCGGCATTTGGAGGACCTGGAAGCGCAACGGCGCGCGCAGGGCGGCGAGCGCATCGATGCGCTGGAGCGCGAACAGCTGCAGCTGCAGGCCGAGCGCGATCGCCGTGCCGCCAAGCGCGCACAGGCCGAACAGGCCTGCCGCGCGCTCGAACAGGCCCTGGCCGGTAGCGCGCAGGGATTCGCCGAACAGCTCGCGCAGGCGCGCGTGGCGCTGGAAGACGGGCAGCGCCTTGCTGCAGAACGCGACGAGGCGATCAGCGCGCGCATCGCTGCCAAGCACGACGACAGCAAGCGCTTCGCCGAGGTGCGTGCCGAGATCGAGTCGCTCACCCGCAATCCTTCCAATATCCCTGCGCCGATGCAGAGCCTGCGCGCACGCCTGAGCGCCGATACCGGCGTACCCGAGGCTGCGCTGCCGTTCGTCGGCGAACTGATCCAGGTGCGTGAGGAGGCAGCGGCCTGGCGTGGCGCCATCGAGCGCGTACTGCACGGGTTTGCGCAATCGCTGCTGGTGGACGAGCGGCATTACGCCGAGGTCGCCGACTGGGTCAACCGCACCCATCTGGGTGCACGACTGGTGTACTACCGCGTGCGCAGCAACGAGCCGGCATTGGGCGGACGCGAACTGGGCGGCGCCTCGCTGCTGCACAAGCTGCAACTGCGCGAACATGCCTTCGCCGGCTGGCTGCGCCGCGAGCTGGGCAAGCGCTTCGACTACGACTGTGTGGACAGCGCCAAGGCCCTGCGCCACGCCGAGCGCGCGATCACCCGCGAAGGCCAGGTCAAGCATCCTGGCGAGCGTTATGAAAAGGACGACCGTCACGCGATCGGCGACCGCCGGCGCTGGCTGCTGGGCTTCGACAACCGCGACAAGCTGGCCTTGTTCGAGCGCGAAGGCCAGGAGCTGGCCCAGCGCATCGCCGCCTGCGATGCCGAGGTGGCGGCTCTGCGCGCCGAGCGCGAGCGCGATGGCACGCGCCGCCTGGCCCAGAACACGTTGGTGAATCTGAGCTGGGAGGAGATCGACGTGGCTGCCTCGCTGCAGCGGCTGAGCCAGATCGCCGAGACCCTGCAGCAGTTGCGCGAAGGCGATGCCAACCTGCGTGCGCTGGGCGAAGCCATCGACCGCACGCGTGCAGACATCGTCCAGGCCACGCGCACGTACGAGGGCGTGCGCGCAGAGCGCATCGGCCTGGCCGCCGAGCGCACGCGGCTGGAGAAGCAGCAGCACGAATGCGCCGACGCACACAGCCGCGTGGTCACCCCGCTGCAGCAGCGGGGCCTGGCCGAGCGCCTGCAGACGCTCGGCGAGCTGAGCCTGGACACGCTGCAGGAGCGCTTCCGCCATCTCGAACGCGGGCTGGATGCGCAGCTGGGGCTGAGCAAGGACGAGCTCACCCGTCTGGAGCAATTGCTGCTGGGCTGCTTCCGTCGCTATTGCCAGCAGTGGCCCGAAGACAGCGGCGACTTCACCGTCAGCCTCGGCAGCGCCGACGATTTCCTCGCCCGCCTGCAGCGCCTGGAGCGCGACGGCCTGCCGCAGCACGAAGCGCGCTTCTTCGATCTGCTGCAGAGCCAGAGCAAGAACAACCTGCTGGCCTTGCAGCGCCACACCGCCGAAGCACGCAAGTCCATCGCCCAGCGGCTGGACGAGGTCAATGCCAGTCTGGAACAGGTGCCGTTCAACCACGGCACCTTGCTGACCATCGAACTGAGCGACCGCCGCCTGCCGGAGGTGATCGAGTTCCATCAACGCCTGCGCGATGTCCTGGGCCATCATCAGACCGAACAGCGCGAGGTGGCCGAGCAACAATTCGCGGTGCTGCGCGAGCTGGTGGGCAAACTGGGTTCGCAGGAGGGCGAGGACAAGCGTTGGCGCGAAGTGGTGCTGGACGTGCGCCTGCATGTGGAATTCGTCGGCGTCGAGCTGGATGCGGCCACGCGGCAGCAGGTGGAGATCTACCGCAGCGGTGCCGGCAAGTCCGGCGGCCAACGACAGAAGCTGGCCACCACGTGTCTGGCGGCCGCCTTGCGTTACCAGCTCGGCGGCGAAGACGGCGAACTGCCGCGCTATGCGGCGGTGGTGCTGGACGAAGCCTTCGACAAGGCCGACAACGAGTTCACCGCACTGGCGATGAACATCTTCGAGAACTTCGGCTTCCAGATGGTGGTGGCCACCCCGCTGAAATCGGTGATGACGCTGGAGCCCTTCATCGGCGGCGCCTGCTTCGTGGAGATCAGCGGTCGCCACGATTCGGGCGTGCTGTTGATCGAGTACGACGAACAATCGCGTCGTCTCAAGCTGCCCGAGCGCTCCCGCAGCGCCGCGGCGGTGGCCGAGCAGGCCTGAGCCGGTGGCTCGCACGGCCAGCATGCTGCTGCCGTCCATGGCCATCCAGGCGTTGCGCGGGCAGTGGCAACGCCACCGCGGCGAGTGGCTGATCGGTGCCGCGGCGCCGCGGCCGGTTGCCCTGCACCCACCCACCCAGGCCCAGGCCAGCGCGCAATTCGCTGCCTTCGGTGCCTGGCTGCGGGCCTGGCAGCGCGTCGACCTGCCGGGGCGGGTGGAGACCCGCGAGGTGTCCTGGTCGCAGTTGGGGCCACAACGGCTGCCGCAGAGCTGGGTCTGCGACACCCCGGAGGACGCAGCCATTGCGCTGCAGGAACACCACCGCTGGCAGCGCGCCAGCTCGCGCTGCGCCAGCCTGCTGGCGCGATGGCCGGAAGCGATCGGCCTGGCCGCGCGCCTGCGCCGCCAGTTCGATCTGTTGGCCGATGGCGAGCAGGCCGAGATCGAGCGGATGGCCGATGTGGTCGATTGGTTGCACCGGCATCGTGACAGCGGTTTGTTCCTGCGCCAGCTCCCCATTGCCGGCATCGACAGCAAATGGGTGTACTCCCGTCGCGGCGTCATCGCCGATTGGCTGGCCGGGTTGCGTGGCCTGGCCGAACCGCGCAGCTTCGACAGCCTGTCCGGCCTGCGCCGGGCGCCGGACCGCGTGCGTCTGCGTTTGCTGGACCCGGCGCTGTGCCGGCACGTCGGCGGCCTGAGCGATCTGACCGTTCCGATCGAGCAGCTCGCCGCGCTGCGCCTGCCGGTCGCGCGCCTGCTGATCGTCGAGAACCTCGACACCGGCCTGGCCTGCGAACCGTTGCCGGGTACTGCGGTGCTGATGGCGCGCGGTTACGCGGTCGATTACCTGCGCTCCATTGCCTGGCTGCGCACGTTGCCGTTGTTCTATTGGGGCGATATCGACACCCATGGCCTGGCGATCCTGCACCGGCTGCGCACGTATGCGCCGCAGACCATCGCCGTGCTTATGGACGAAGCCACCCTGCATGCCACCCCGCGCGTGCTGTGGGGCCACGAGCCGCGGCAGCATCGTGCGCATCGTCTTGGCGCGCTCACCGCGGAAGAGCAGTGCCTCTACGCCGGCTTGCGCAATGGCAGTTTCGGCGCCGCGCCCCGGTTGGAGCAGGAGCGTATCGACTGGAGCTACGCCTGGCCACGCGTGCAGACGGCGCTGGCCCCGCCAACGCCGCCATAGCTGCTGCGCAACCTGCACGATCGCGGCGCATCATCCGTGCGGTGCCGTGTTCAGTGCAGCACATCCCAGCCCATCTTGCCGATCAGCACCACCACCAACACCAGGAACAGTTGCCGGATCAGCGGCGTGCCGCCGCGTAGCGCCATCCGTGTGCCGGCCATTGCACCGGCCACGTTCGCCATTGCCATCGGGATGCCCACCGCCAGCATGACCTGCCCGCTGGGCAGGAAGAACGACAGTGCCGCCAGGTTGGTGGCCAGGTTCACCACCTTGGCCGCCGCCGAAGCGCGCAGGAAGTCCAGCCCGAAGAAGCGGATGAACAGAAAGATCAGAAAGCTGCCGGTGCCCGGGCCGAAGAAGCCGTCGTAGAAGCCGATCGCCGCGCCCATCGCCAGGGCGGTGGCCAGTTCGCGGCGACCGATGTTGCGCGGCCGATGCAGCGCGCCGAAATCCTTCTTGATCAGGGTATAGACCAGCATCGCCACCAGCAGCACCAGGATCACCGGGCGTACCGCCTGCCGGGGCATCAGGCTCACTGCCGTCGCCCCCAGGAACGAACACGTGAATGCCGCCGCGGTTGCGTACAGCACCGGCCGCCATGGGAAGCGCACGTTGCGCGCATAGCGCCATGCCGACGCTGCGGTACCGAACATCGCGCTGAACTTGTTGGTGCCCAGCAACAGCGATGGCGCCTGCTGCGGCAGGGTCGCAAACAGCCCCGGCAGCTGGATCAGCCCGCCCCCACCAACCGCCGCGTCCACCAATCCCGCCACGAACGCGATGCACAACAACCACGGCAACTCGGTGGGAATCAGGTCCAGCAAGGCAGCGCTCCGCACGACGGGATGGCAGCATAGCCGCTGCCATCCGGCAGTGCGCTTGGTCCCACGCGCGCGCCACGCACGCGTGACGATGGCCGTCGAACGCCGCTGCTTCTGGACGCCTGGATTCCCACTTCCGCCACACGCCCGCACAATGCCGCCATGCCGACGTCCACACTGATCGATCCCTGCCCCTGCGGCCGCCCTGCCGACTACGCGCGCTGCTGCGGGCCCTATCACGCCGGCGCCTTGGCCGCCGATGCCGAGACCTTGATGCGTGCGCGCTATAGCGCCTATGTGCGCCGCGATGTCGCCTATCTGCTGGCCAGCTGGCACCCCTCCACGCGCCCGGCCGAGCTGACGCTGGATGAAGGTGGCCGCACCACCTGGCTCGGTCTGACCGTCCAGCGCGTCCTGGTCACCGCCGACGACCGCGCCGAGGTGGTGTTCCTGGCGCGCTATCGCATCGGCGGCGGCAGCGCGGTACGCATGGTCGAACACAGTCGCTTCGTCCGCGAAGACGGCCGCTGGTACTACCTCGACGCCCGCTGACCGCTCGGCGAGCGAAGCGTGCCTGCTGCGTCCTTGGTCGGGGCACGACGGCCTGAAAGAGGGCGCAACACGCGTTCGGACAGCGTCAGCCTGGGGTGTCCCTGGCTGCGCCTTCGGCAGTCCGGAGGCTGGGTGCAGCACTCCTCACCCAAGCTGTCGCCGGCCCGGGCGCCAGCTCGGCGGCCGAGGACGGCAGGCGCACCGGTGCGATGGGTCAACCCGACGGCAACCATCATCTGCAACCGCGGCATGCGGCTTCCAGCGGCAGGTGCCCATCGCCCACCCTGCATCCGACCAATGGCATGGGGGTGGGAGACTTTGTCGACACGGCGTTCGCGGCCGATCCGCGAAGCTTGCCGCGCCGGCGGAGCTCGCCGTGGGGGTGCACACGATCATGGGAATCTTCAATTTCTGGCAGTGGGCGCTTCTGGCCATCGTGGTCTTCGCAATCGTGCTGCCGGCGCTGCTGGCCACCGTGATGGTCCGTTTCGGGCCGCGCCATGACGCACCGCGGCGCAGACGCAGCCTCCGCGCCGCCGATGGCAACGCCTCCGGCCCGGCGCTTTCGCTGCTGACCGGCATCACCGGCGACGGCAACTGACGCGGCAGCGCGGCAACCTCGGCACCCTCGGCACCCGGCAGGGCGCTCGGTCACCCGGGAAGGGCTGCAGCACGCATTCGTAGCGTCGGCCGCGCGATGCCGCTGCCGTTGCCGGTGCCAGAGGCATCTTCCGTCGATGGGGCAGGCCGTCTTGTGGTGCGGCCGCGCGGCTGCAGCGGTCGGCGCGGTGGCAACCGTGCGGATGCCAGGCGCCAGATTTGGTCATGCCGGTGGCCGCACGCACCCAGCTCCACCACCGCGTCGCAGATGGCTGGCTACGGATCGACCCGGCCCGCGCTCGCCTCGCGCAGGTGCTGGCTGATGTAGGTGCTCAACCCGCGCCCGGAACGCGCCAGGCACTGCATCCTCGCCACCGCGTCCGCGCCAGCGCTGTCCACGGTGTACACATAGGTCTGGCCGCTGCGAAAGCGCATGGCAATGGCGCCATCGGCCAGCGCGTACGCCACCACCCCGGACTGGCCATGGCGATTGCCATAGCGCTGCATGACGAGCGGGCCGTGCGGTGTCATGCGGGCAGGCTAGAACGGCCGTGGTGACGGGGACTTCAACGCAGGCACCATTGCGTTCGGCAGTGCGAGTCGTCGCAGCTGCCTCGTCGTCCGTCACGTGGAGACGGGCGGGCTGCCGTCCATCGCGTCTTGGATGCGGTGTGGCAATCGCCCACAGCGCGTTGCGGACCGTACCGACGCAGCGTCTGCGACCGGCGCCGTTACACTGCACGCATGTCATCCGAATCCCTGATCCTGCTCGGGCTGCTGTGCGCAGTCTTCGTGCTGCAGCTGGCCCTGCTGCTGCGGCGTTCTTCCACTGGCGGGCTGGAGCAGGCGCTGCGTGCCGAGCAGCGCGAGGGCCGCGGCGAACTGCGCGAGCAACTCGAAGGCCTGGCCAGGCAGCAGGACGCGCGCCTGGAAACCTTTGCGCGCAACCTCACCGAGCTGTCCACCCGCACCGACCAACGTCTGGACCTGCTGCGTGAGGCATTGGGCGAAGACGCACGCAAGGCCCGTGAAGAGGGCGGGTTGGCGCAGCAGCGCACCGGCGAGCTGCTGACCGCGCGCCTGACCGAACTGCGAGCCCAGCTGGACGGATTCGGCCAGCAGCAGGAAACCCGCATCCGTGTGTTCGGCCAGCAGTTGACCGACTTGATCGCACGCACCGACACGCACATGGCCGCGCTGCGCGAGGCGCTGGCCGAGGATTCGCGCAAGGGCCGCCAGGAGGCCGGTGAATCGCAACAACGCTTCACTGAAGCGCTGGGCCAGCGTTTGAACGACCTCACCCAGCGCAACGAGCTGCGCCTGGGCGAGCTGCGCGCCACCCTGGAGCAGCAGCTGACCAATCTGCAGAGCGACAACGCCAGCAAGCTGGAGCTGATGCGCGCCACCGTCGACGAAAAACTGCAGACCACCCTCAATACGAGGCTGGATGCATCGTTCAAACTGGTCTCCGAACGGTTGGAGCAGGTGCAGCGCGGCCTGGGCGAAATGCAGCAGCTGGCCACCGGGGTGGGCGACCTCAAACGCGTGCTGACCAACGTCAAGAATCGCGGCGGCTGGGGCGAAGTCCAGCTGGACAACATCCTCGAGCAGACGCTCACTGCCGAACAATATGCACGCAGCGTGCGGGTACGCCCGGACACCAATGAAGCGGTGGATTTCGCGGTGCGCCTGCCTGGGCGCGATCATGCGGACACGCCGGTGTGGCTGCCGATCGATTCCAAGTTCCCGCGCGAAGATTACGAGCGCTTGCTGGACGCGCAGGAAACCGGCGACGGCGAACAGATCCGCCTGCTCGGCAATCAGCTCGAACGCGCCATTCGTATCCAGGCCAGGTCGATCGGCGACAAGTACATCTGCCCGCCGCATACCACCGACTTCGCAGTGATGTTCCTGCCCACCGAAGGGCTGTATGCCGAAACTATCCGCCGGCCCGGCCTGGTCGATGTGTTGCAGCGCGAACACCGGGTGGTGATCGCCGGGCCCACCACGGTCACGGCCCTGCTCAACAGCTTGCAGATGGGATTTCGCACGCTGGCGATCGAAAAGCGTTCCAGCGAGGTATGGGGGCTGCTGGGCGCGGTCAAGAGCGAGTTCGGCAAGTTCGCCGGCATCCTGGAGAAGGCGGAAAAGCAGATCAGCACCGTGGGCCGCAGCCTGGGCGAAGCCAGCCGCAAGACCCGCACCATCGAACGCCGTCTGCGCGGCGTGGAAACCCTGTCCACCGAGCAGTCGCAAGCCCTGCTCGATGACGCCGGCCCCGACGACCCCGGCAGCAGTGACGACCCGGCCGGTGACGAGCAGGAGTAAGGTGCAGGAGTGAGGAGCGCAACGGTGCACTCGCAAAACGCTGGTTCGGCTTCGACAGCCTCCACGACGTCGAACCCGGGGCACGTCAGCGGGTGCCCGACGCAGTGTGTCTCGACACCGCTGCCGGAACACAGCCGGGCGCGACGGGCCTTCCCGGGAAAGCCTCATCGCCCAGCTGCGCCTCCTACGTATCCGCACCGCTTTTTGCGCGCAGCGGCGGTGTTAAGCAGTAGAAGGCATCTCGCTCCTGCCCGCTGGATGACAAGCGCTCCCGGCCGAGGACGCCATGCTGACGCAGCGGCCGCGATGCTTATCGCACCCTTGGTCAGGAGAAGTTCCGCATGTCGAACCGCTGGATGTACGCACTATCGTCTGCACTGCTGCTGGCCGCCTGCAGCAATACGCCAACCACCCAGCCGGCACAGGCGGGGGTTACATCTGCACCATCGACATCGACAGACGCCGCTGCCTGCGCTGCCAAGGGTGGCCAGCTGCGCCCGGTGGGGCGCATGCAGCTGACGCGTTGCGTCGTGCCTTATGCCGATGCCGGCAAGACCTGCAACGACAATGCCGAGTGCGGCGGCGACTGCCTGGCCACCAGCATCGTGCCTGCCGGCGCGGCCACCACCGGCACCTGTCAGCGCGATAGCGATCGCTTCGGCTGCCGTCAGGAAGTGGTCGGCGGCAAGGGTCAGGCGGCGTTGTGCATCGATTGATCGGCTGGCAGGCGCGTGCTGCATCGCTCCGGCGCGCAGGGCGGTTTATGCTCTGGCGCCATGTCCAGTCAGGGCGCACCGATGAGCCAGAGCATCCATGACATTCCCGTGACCCGCATCGATGGCGCCCGCGCCACCCTGGCCGACTACCGCGGCAAGGTGCTGCTGGTGGTCAACGTCGCTTCCAAGTGCGGCCTGACCCCGCAATACGAAGGTCTGGAAGCGCTGTATCGCGATAAACAGGCGCAGGGCCTGGAAGTGCTGGCGTTTCCGGCCAACGACTTCAACGGCCAGGAGCCCGGCAGCGACGCGGAGATCGCGCAGTTCTGCCAGCTGACCTATGACGTCACCTTCCCGATGTTCTCCAAGATCGCCGTCACCGGCGCCGACACGCATCCGCTGTATCAAGCGCTGACCAGCGCCCGCCCGCAGGCCACCGGCGACGGCCCGATGCGCGACAAGCTCGCCGGCTACGGCATCGCACCCAACCCCGCGCCCGGCGTGTTGTGGAACTTCGAAAAGTTCCTGATCGGCCGCGATGGCCAGGTCATCGCGCGCTTCGCCCCGGACGTCCCTGCCGACGATGCACGCCTGCGTGAGGCAATCGATGCCGCGTTGGCTGCTTAAACCTAGCGACTATTTTTAGGAGGATTTCATGGAAGAACGAAAATTATCAAGTCTGCATGAACTGGAGAAATGTGCAGAGACGCTTAAAAGTGATTGTGGCGCAAGGTCTTCGGACGGCTATCACTACGTCTCCCCAATTTTGTTTCGTGGCCAATCACGAGCAGAATGGAAGTTGGAGACGACATTAGAAAGATTTGGAAAAAAAGATATTCCGCTTGACGAGTATGTTCGCTACTTGTCGAAAGTTAAACCAGGAATTGAGGCTTACACGGATAAATCATTTAAGTTCGACTGGAGGAATCAGAAAGTTCCTGGAAGCACGTTTTCGTTGTCCCAAGTCAGCTTTTTGGAGGGGCAATATGAGTTCATGGTTTACCTAAGGCATCACGGATTTCCTACTCCATTACTCGACTGGAGTCGATCGCTATACGTTGCCTTATTCTTTGCTTGCAGTGGACAAGATCATTATGATGATTCGGCACTGTACATGTATGTCGAAGACTTAGGGTTCGGAAAAGGTGGCATGGTTGGTTCTCCCGAGATTGCCACTCTGGGTCAATACGTAACTGCGCACAGAAGACATTTTATTCAGCAGTCGGAGTACACAGCATGCATCGGAAAGTTTGATGATGAGTGGTGTTTTTCGCAACATGAATCTGCCATGGGGGGAGTGGCAGGCAGGCAAGATAGGCTAGAGAAATTCATTATACCTGCAAGACTTAGGCGAAGTATTTTACGCCAACTTGATGCAATGAATATCAACGCTTTTTCTCTGTTTGGTACAGAAGAATCCCTTATGCAAATGCTGGCTTTTCGCGAGATAAGTGATTGAGATTCAGCACAAAAAAGCCCGGGAGCGATCCCGGGCTTTCTCTTCCTATCTTCAGTCAGACACGCAAACCCGACCGCTTAACGCACCCAGCTCGGGATCGGCATCGCGTTACCCGGCACGGTATTGTCCTTGTCGTCGCGCAGGTATTCCGGCAGCTCGTTGTTCTGTTCGCGGTGGCTGCGCAGATCGCGGGTGATCTGGTAGTTGCGCCGTTGCATCCACGCGTCGCGGGTCAGCGCGTATTCGTCCGGCGCCTGGTCGCGCAGCGAATCCAGCGACATCAGCTGCGAGCGGGTATCCACCAGCTGCAGGCCCTGCAGGGCGAAGCGTGCGCCGCTGTCGTCGAGATGACGGATCCACGACAGCGGGATATCGCCGCCCAGGCCCAGGGTGTCGCGCACGGTACGCGGCCCGAACAGCGGCAGTTCGAAGTAGCGCGAATTGCGCCAGCCCCAGGCGCCCAGGGTCTGACCGAAGTCCTCGCTACGACGCGGAATGCCGGCGGCCGTGGCCGGATCGAACAGGCCACCCACACCCAGGGTGGTGTTCATCACGAAGCGTCCCAGCGACTGCACCGCATAGACCGGGTGGCCCTGCAGCAGCTGGTTGATCATGGTCAGCGGCGTGCCGAGGTTGTCGAAGAAATTGGTCACGCCCAAGCGTGCCGGACCGGGTACCACCTTGGTGTAGGCGGTCGCCAGCGGACGCGCCACGCCACGGTCCACCGCCATGTTGAAGCGGTGCATGCCGCGGTTGTAGCGCTCCCATGGGTCGTAGGCCGGTGCCGCACCCGGTTGCGCGGTCGCGCCGCTGGTTCCGGCCTGTGCGGTGCTCGTGCCGTACAGCGCGGCAAAGTCGTCTTCGGCAGCGGTAGGCGCGCCCGTGGTCGTCGATGTCGCACCGGCATCGGTGCCGGCCTGTTGGTCGGCAGGGGAGGCGCTGACCGTGGCCGGTAAGGTATCGGGCGCAGCGAAGCCGGCGGCCGCCGGTTGCGCGATCACGCCGGCATCGTCGCGGGCAGGCGCCTGGCTGCTCGCGGCAGGCGAGGCATCGGCCGCCGGGGGCGTGGACTTCGGCGCGTGGCTGGCGCAGGCGCCCAGCAGCAGGCAGGCCAACAAGGGAGCGGAACGGAACTGGGTCATGGGGTGGCGCTCAGGCCTGGAAATCGAGAGTGGGGGACAGGCGATAGGCGGCGCGCAGGTCGTCCAGTGCGGACGTCCCGCCCACCACCGCCACCGCGTCGGTGCCGCGCGCACGCGCAGCCAGTTCGGCCAGCATCGCCACGCCGGCACTGTCCAGGCGTTGTACACCCGACAGGTCCAGCGTGCGAATGCCGTCCAGCTGCGCCAGCGCCTGCGGCCATACCGCTGTCACCGCTGCGCGGTCGAGCACGCCGGTGAGCACCAGCGCGTCGCCGCTGCGTTGTATGGCGCCGTTACTTGCCATTGGCCGGTGCCGCACCGACCTGCAGGCTGCCGCTGCGCAGGTCCGCGGCGACCTTGGCGATGCCCTTCTCGCGCAGCGGGCCGTCGAACTGGCCCTTGAAGGTCTGCACGTAGGAGATGCCTTCGATCATCACGTCGAAGATCTTCCACTGGCCGCCGACATTGCGCATCAGGTAGTCGACCGGGGTCGGGTCGTTGCCGGCACGCAGCAGGTCGGTGGACACCTTGACGCCACGGTTGCCCGGCAGCGCGCTCTCGGACTTGGCGCGGAAGGTCGGCTTGCCTTCGAAATTGAGCAGGGCGGTGCCATAACGCTGCATCAGGTTGTCGGCCATCGCGTCGGCGAACAGCTTGATGTCGGCATCGGAAGCGCCGCGGCCATGCACGCCCAGCACCAGACGCGCGGCGTAGTCGCGGTCGAAGGCCTTGTTCAGTTCGCCGTCGATGTACTGGCGCAGCGCAGCCGGGTTGCTGCGGAATTCGGCGCGGCGCTGTTCCAGCGTGCCCAGGATGCGGGTGCTGCTGTCGATGACGGTCTTGGTGGCCGCGCCTTGCGCAGGTGCGCTGGCGGCGGCCGGCTGCGCCAGCACGGTGGCCGGTGCGCACACCAGCAGGGTCGAGGCCAGGACGGCGGAGAGCAGGGTGGTCTTCATTGATGCGGTTCCGTAGAGGGAGAAGCGGGCTGGGCAGGCGGGGCGGCCTGGCCGTCTGCAGCGGATTTATCACCGCCGCCACTGAACATGTACTTGCCGACCAGCTGCAGCAGATCCACCGCCGGCTGGGTGAAGCCGATTTCTTCGCCCGGCTTGAGCGTTTCCGGGTCGCCGCCCGGCTGCAATCCGATATAACTCTCGCCCAGCAGGCCGCTGGTGAAGATCCCGGCCGAGGTGTCGGCAGGCAGGTCCTTGTACTTGGTGTCCAGCGACAGGGTCACCACCGAATCGAACTTGGTCGGATCCAGGCTGATGTCGGACACCTTGCCGATGGTCACGCCACCGATCTTCACCGGCGCCTGCGCGCGCAGCTGGCCGATCTGGCTGAAGCGCGCGATCAGGGTGTACTGGCTGGAGCCGAAGCCCCAGCGCTGGTTGGTCGAGGCCACCGCCAGCACCAGCAGCGAGGCCAGGGTCAGCAGCAAAAAGGCGCCGACAGCGAATTCGAGTCGTGGTCCACGCATGGCCATGGGCTATCTCACCTAAACAACATTGCAGAAAGGACGAAGTTGAACATCAGCACCAGCAGCGAGGCATTCACCACCGCGCGGGTGGTGGCGATCGAGGTGCCCTCGATGGTCGGCTCGGCATGGAACCCCACATAGGCGGCCACCAGCGCGGCGGTGCCGCCGAAGATCGCCGACTTGAGCATCGCCACGCCGAAGTCGTCCCAGAAATCGACGCTGTTGCTCAGCCCCGACCAGAACGTGCCGTTGTCGATGCCCAGCACGTGCACGGCTTCGAAATAGCCGCCGGTGATGGCCAGCGAACAGAACACCCCGGTCAGCAGCGGCACCGTCAGCACCGCCGCCCAGAAGCGCGGCGCCACCGCCTTGGCCACCGGGTCGATGGCCATCAGCTCCAGCGCCTTGATCTGATCGGTGGCGCGCATCAGGCCGAGCTCGGCAGCAATCGAGCTGCCGGCGCGGCCGATGAACAACAAGGCGGTCAGCACCGGCGCCAGTTCGCGATACAGCGACAGCCCCAGCAGGGTGGACAACGCGTCGGAGGCACCATAGGTGGTGAGCGTGCGGTAGCCCTGCAGGGTCAGCACCAGGCCGACGAAGGCGCCACCCACCGCAATGATCGGCAGCGAGCGCGCGCCGACCTTGTAGATCTCGCGCACCAGTTCGCCCAGGAAGTCGCGGCTGGGCAGCGAGCCGCGCAACACCGTCAGCGAAAACAGGCCGGCGCGGCCGAGGCTGCGGATCGATTCGACGAAGGCCATCAGGCAGCGCTCCGTGCGCGCCGCGGCGCGGCGTCGAAGGCGATCGGGCCGTCCGGCTGTCCGTGCAGGAATTGCCGCACCAGCGGGTCGCCGCTGTCCTGCAGCTGCGCCGGCGTGCCGGCGAAGACGATCCCGCCGTTGGCGATCACCACCGCCTGATCGCAGATCGGCAGCGTCTCGTGCACATGGTGGCTGACGATGATGCTGGTCAGGCCCAGGCTGTCGTTGAGGCGTTGGATCAGGCTCATGATCACGCCCGAGGCGATCGGGTCCAGCCCGGTCAGCGGCTCGTCGTAGATCATCAGCGGTGGATCCAGCGCAAGCGCACGCGCCAGTGCCACGCGTCGGGCCATGCCGCCGGACAGTTCGCGCGGCCATGCATCTGCCGCGGCCAGCAAACCCACTGCATGCAGCTTCATCTGCACCAGGCGGTCGATCACCGGGCGTGGCAGGCGGGTGTGGGTGCGCAGGGGCAGGGCGACGTTCTCGGCCACGCTGAGGTCGGTCAGCAAGCCATTGCCCTGCAACAGCACGCCGACATTGCGGCGCATCTCCAGCAGCGCGCGACTCCCGTGCGGGATGGCATCGCCGAACAAGGTGACGGTACCCGCCACCGGGCGCAATTCGCCGGTCAACGCGGCCAGCAGCGTGGACTTGCCGCTGCCGGACGGCCCGAGGACGGCGGTGATGCTGCCGCGCGGCACCTGCAGCGAAACGTCGCGCAGGATCGCACGCCCGCCGCGATCGATACGGACATCGGACAATTGCACGACAGGGGAGGCGGACGCCGTCATCGAGGCCTTTAACAGAATTCCAACGCGATAGAGTAGCCGTCACACGGCTGAACATAACCGAACCGCCGCGTGCAGTATTGTCGCATTCGCCGCACCCACGATGTGGGCATCGATGACGCGATCTGCGTAACAGCGTGTCCTGCAACGCATCAAACCCCGGCCACGTGCGCAACGTACGCTGCAGTAGGGAGCATCGCGTGTCCGTGCGGCGCCTTGGGTCGGTGGCGCGCATGGATGTCGGTGCGCGTGAGCTGTCGCGTGTCGCTCGCTGGTCCGTGCCGATCTGTCGAATGCGTCGCGTTGCCGGTGCCGACATCTTGTCGGACCAGCGACAAGACGCGAGGATTCACGCTACCTCGTCGCTGCAGGAGTCTTCCATGGAGTTGTTGACGCTTGAACATTTCGCCGGCAGCGTCAACGAGACCTTTGCCGCTGCATTGAACGATGGCGAGGTGCCGTTCGTGCTGGTGGAGGCGCGGCCCTTGCAGGCCACGCGCACTTCGCAGCGTGCGCCGTTCTCGTTGCTGTTCCGCAACGGGTCGGCCTTCCTGTTCCCGCAGCAGACCTACCAGATGCGTCACGCGCGGCTGGGCGAGATCGGCATCTTCCTGGTCCCGGTGGCGCGTGAGCGCGACGGGTTTCTGTATCAGGCCGTCTTCAACTGAAGTGCCGTCGACCGAACATGTTCAATCCAGCCGGTGATCGTGCGGATGCCAGTGCATCTGCAGATGGGTCTGGTTGCTGGGCCCGGCGACGAAACCATGGCGGGCATACAGGCGCTGCGCGGCCGGGTTGGCGTGCAGCACGTGCAACGACAGCACGCATCCGGCATCGCGCGCCATCGCCTGCGCATGGCCGATCAGTTGCGAGCCGATGCCCTGGCCACGCCACTGCGGCAGCAGGCTGATATCCACCAGCGTGTGATGCGTGGCAGGGCGGTGCAGGTACAGGCGGCCGATGCGCAGATCCCCCATCTGCACGATCGAAAAATCGGCACCGGCAAAGTGCTGCCGGTAATGCGCGTGCTGCAGGGCGAACTGCTGCTGCAGGAAGGCGCGCTTGGTCGCCTCTGGCCACGGCACCGGTGCCAGCTCGTCGCTGCGGGTGCTGGCGTACAGATCCTGTAACCACGCCAGATCGTCGGCCTGCTCCGGCCGCAGCCTGAGATCCGCTGCGGCCGGCGCGTTTGCACAGAGCGGCGACCGAGTTCTGGCCTGCGTCACGCGCCCGGGCATTGGCATTGCTAGTTGAACACCGGGTAGTTGCCCTGCAGCGCGATGCAGAAATTCATCGCCAGGTAGGGTTGCCGGTTCTCGTGCGCCAGGCCGGTGCCGGTGGGCTGCAGCATGGTTGGCGAAAACTGACTGCTGGGCGCGACCGCCAGGAACGGACGTTCGGTGTTCACGCTCAATGTCGACAAGGCGACACCGCTTGCAGGCGTCCCCGTTCTCTTCGTCGCATCGGATTGCGAGGCGGCGTTGATCGTGTGCTGGTGCATCGGGATTTGCGTGCTCAACAGGCTGACATCGGCGGAGCCGAAGTTGCTGCCCAGCGCATGCTGGGTCAGACCTGGGCCCGGACCCTGCTGGCAGCCGGCGCGCGCGGTGAAGTTCGGTAACTGGAACGTGCTGGAGCCATTGCCACCGTAGGCGATGCCGAGCAGCGAATACAGCGTGGTGTTCTGCGTGATCGGCAGGACGGCGCCATTGCACAGTGCCCAGCCATACGGGTTGTAGTCGAAGCCGAACAGCTGGATTTCGCCGATATAGGGTTCGGTCATGAGCGGGTTCCTTCGCTGGAGCGGATGCATGCCGTCGCCAAGTCGGCGCGGCGCAGAAGATCATGCCTGTTGCGGGAAAATGCCGGTGGTGGCGATGCAGTACTGCACCGTCAGTGTCGGCATGAGGTTGTCGTGCGGTTGGCTGCCACCGGCGAAGGATGTGCTCTGCGCGGACATCGCCAAGGTACTGGCGCCGGTGAGATCGCTTGTGTAGAACAAGCCGCCGTTGACGGCGGCCGGCAGCAGGCCGGTGGGCGCGGCGGCTGTGGCCGGCGCGGTCGTGGCCTGTGCGGTATGTGTGTGCGCCGGCATCTGCAGCTCGGTCAACGTCACCGTTTCGGTGCCGGCACGCTGGGCGAGCACATAGTTGCTGAGTCCTGGTCCCTGTCCTTGGTGGACCGGCAGGCGGCCGCGCAGATCCGGCACCGCGAAGGTGCTGGTGCCGTTGCCGCCGTAGGCGGTGCCCAACAACACGTACAGCGGCTCGTACTCGGCGATCTGCAGCAGCGTGCCGTCGCAGGCCTGCCAGCCGTCGGGCGTGCGGCCGAAGCCGAACATGCGGATTTCGCCGATGAAGGGAGTACCCATGAGATTCTTCCTGGTCGATGAGGCGCCATCGCGCATCGCTGCGCGTTGCACGCCTGGATGCGGATGCGTCTAGCTGCGCGAGGGGAAGATGCCGGACAGCGCGATGCAGAAATTGATCGCGGTGTACGGCTGCAGGTTCGGATGCGCCTGGCTGCCACCGCTGTCGGCGACGGTGGACTGCGCCAGCGGCACCACCGCGCCGGGCGCGGCATACAGCGCGTGCGCGGTTCCGGTGGTGGCAACGTTGTTGGCGAACAGGCGGCCGGTGGGCAGACGGTTGTCGCCGTTGGCGCTGCTGCACTCCATCAGATGGGTATGCGGGGGCAGGTTATCGGCTACCAACGTCACCGTCTCAGCGCCGGCGGCTTGACCGATGGGCATTGCCGGCGGTTGCCATGCCGGGTCGGCCGAGGGCCCGTAGCCCATCGGCGTGCGCCCACGCAGGTCCGGCAGGGCAAAGTTGGTCCTGCCGTCCCCCCCATAGCGGGTGCTGAGCAGACTGAACAATGCCTGGTTCTGATTGATCGGAAGCAGCTGTCCGTTGCACTGCGCGAAATACTTCGGGGCGAAGGCGAAACCGGTCAGCATGACCTGACCAATGAAGAACTCGCTCATCCAGATCTCCCTGCGTAGGTAACCCACCGACCGTGTGTCGGGGACATTCGTACACATACCTGCCCAGCCTGCGTGCGGCAAGCCGCGCTGCATCAGAACTGGAATGAAGTATTAATTTTTTGTTCTTTAACTTGCAGTCAGTTCCTGTTTCAATGCGCTCGCGATGCCAGGGGTGTTCTCCATGGCGGCATTGCCTTCAGGCACGAGGAACGTGCCAGCGCCGGGGTGGCGCTCTCAAGGGGTTGAACGTGAAAAAGTCCTGGACGCGTAGAACGCACGGCGCTGCATCGCTGCGGTGGGTGTTGACGCTGGTGATGTTCGCATGGGCGGTCCTGCTGTCCGGCCAAGCCATGGCTCAGCAGGGGACCTCGGTCTATTGCCCGAGTCCCCTCACGGCAACCATCAATCAAGGCGGGTCGCACACGTTCGATGTCAGCAACTGCGATGGACCTGCCGACATCGGCATGGGCGAAGGCAATGGCACGATCGAACCCGCCAACGGCACCCGGGTCGTCAATCCGCAGTCACCAAGCGGGCAGACGGTGACCTATACGCACAACGGGAACTCCGCCACATCGGACACGTTCCAGTTGAACGATGAGGATGAAAACCTCGTCACCTTCAACATCACCATCAATCCCTCGCGCACCGCCAGCATCGCGGTCACCCCGGCCAGCCGCAACGAGGACAGCGGCGCGTCGTTCGTCTACACGGTGACGCTGAGCCAGACCAACAGCTCGGCCACCACGGTGAACCTGACCCGCAGCGGCACCGCTACCAGCGGCACCGACTACACCGGTGCGATGAGCAGCATCGTGGTGCCGGCCAACGCCACCTCCGCCAGCTTCAGCGTCACGCCGGTCGCCGATACCACGGTGGAGCCGGACGAAACGGTGACCTTCACCGTCGCTTCCGGTACCGGTTATTCACCGGGCAACCCCGGCAATGCCACCGCCACCATCGTCAACGACGATTTCCCGGTCGCCAGCATAGGCGTGTCTCCGGCCAGCGTCAGCGAAGATGGCGCCACCAATCTGGTCTATACCGTCAACCTGAGTCAGGCACCCGTATCGCCCGTGTCGATCGGTTTCAGCGTGGGCGGCACCGCGACCTCGGGCACCGACTACGCGGCGGTCAGCTCGCCGCTGGTGATTCCGGCCGGGCAGACCAGCGGCACGATCACGATCAATCCAACCGCCGACAGCACGGCCGAGCCCGACGAAACCGTGGTGCTGACGCTCGCCGCAGGCAGCGGCTACAGCATCGGCTCGCCGGCCAGCGCCATCGGCACCATCCTCAACGACGACCTGCCTGCGTTGAGCATCGACGATGTGTCGGTGAACGAGGGCAACGCCGGCACCACCAACGCGACCTTCACCGTTTCGCTGAGCAGCCCGGCGCCGGCCGGTGGGGTCAGCTTCGATATCGCCACTGCCAACGGCACCGCCAGCGCGGGGGTGGATTACGTGGCCTCCAGCCAGAGCGGGTTGCTCATCTCCCCTGGCAGCAGCAGCGCGACCTTCACCGTGCTGATCAACGGCGACACGCTCAACGAGCCGGACGAAACCTATTTCGTCAATGTCAGCAATGTCAGCGGCGCCAACGTGGCCGATGCGCAGGGCCTGGGCACCATCGTCAACGACGATGCGGTGCCGGCGCTGTCGGTCGGCGACATCAGCGTGGCCGAAGGCAATAGCGGAACCACCACGGCGACCTTCGTGGTCAGTCTCAGCGCCGCCAGCGGCCAGACGGTCACGGTCAACTACGCCACTGCCGACGGCAGCGCCAGCGCCGGCAGCGACTACGTCGCCGGTTCCGGTACGCTGACTTTCGCTCCCGGAGTCACCGCGCAAAACGTCACGGTCACCGTCAACGGCGACACCACGGTGGAACCGGACGAGACCTTCTCGCTGGGGTTGTCCGTTGCCAGCGGCGCAACCATCGCCCGTGCCACCGGCACGGCGACCATCCTCAACGACGACGCGGTGGTCACGGTCGCGCCCGCCTCGCTGCCGGCAGCCACCGCTGGCACGGCGTATAGCCAGAACCTGCTCGCCAGTGGCGGCACCGCCCCGTACAGCTTCGCGATCACCGCTGGCGCGTTGCCGGCAGGGCTGACCCTGAGCAGCACCGGCGTGCTGTCGGGGACGCCGACCGCCAGTGGCGCCTTCAACTTCACCGTGACCGCGACCGACAGTGGCACGCCGACCTCCGGCAGCCGTGCCTACACCTTGACGGTGGCCGGGCCGACCGTGACCCTGCCGGCGACCGCCCTGCCGGCCGGCACCGCAGGCCAGGCCTATGCCAGCGCGATCAATCCGGCCACCGGCGGCATTGCGCCCTACACCTACGCGATCACCGCCGGCGCGCTGCCGGCAGGGATGACGTTCTCGGCCAGCACGGGTGCGCTGAACGGCACGCCGACCATTGTGGGCACCTTCAATTTCAGCGTCACCGCGACCGACAGCACCGGCGGCACCCCGTCGCAGGCCACGCGCAGCTATTCGCTGAGCATCGCCGCCCCGCAGGTCGTGATCGCGCCGACCACCGTGCCGGCCGCCACGCGTGGCACCGCCTACAGCCAGGCACTGAGCGCCAGCGGCGGCACGGCGCCGTACACCTATGCGCTCAGCGGCGGCGTGCTGCCGGCTGGCCTGACCCTGGCCAGCACCGGCAACTTGTCCGGCACGGCAACGGTGGAAGGCACCTTCAACTTCACCGTGGAAGCCACCGACGCGAACGGCTTCACCGGGG